>DATJIJ010000027.1:0-22405 GCA_035493355.1 Candidatus Methylomirabilota bacterium | reverse complement strand
GCGGCGCCTGGAGAGCGGGTACCAGGGGCCGCACCTCATCGGGCTGCAGCAGGGAGACGCCCAGCAGGCCGGCCGCCACGAGGGTGACGGCGGGCGTGAGCCCGGCGATCGGCCTTCGTCGGGCCAGGCCGATGAAGACCGCCAGCAGCGCGAAGGCGAACGCGGCGCTGAACTCGTGCAGGTTGGACCAGGGCGCGTGTCCGGTGGCCGCCACGCGGGCGGCGAGTGCCCCCAGCAACAGGATCGCCGCCAGTGCGGCACCCGCAAGGGCAGTGCTCGAGCCGCTGATCCGCGGCCCGGAGGTCGTTGCGTCGGAGACGTTCGCGGCGAGTGCCGGGATGGGCCGCCGAGCGAGCCCCACAGCGGCCGCGGCGAGGCCGATGAATGCCGACCCGAGGAGCGTGATGAGCGCCGCGACGACCAGGGCTGAGGAGGCGGTCATGAGTTGCTTCGTCCGTGCCAGCGGCCCACCGGACGAGGTGTCAGGCGGCGGCGCTCAATCGGATGCGGGCGCCAGGGTGTCGTGGGTGCCGCACCGGTAGCAGGACTCATCGGCGGCCCGAATCGTTGCACCGCAGTTCGCGCACGAGACCAGCAGGTCGGCCTCGCACTGCGTACAGAAGCGGGCGTGGCCGGGGTAGCGCAGGCCATCGTTGGGGCAGTACGCCACTCCCCGCGGCACGTCGATGCCACCGTCGGGAGCGCGGGGCAGCTGGAGGGCGGGGAGCGTCGTAGCCTCGGCCTGCACCCCCACCTGCGAGACGCGCAGGTAACCGATCACCAGCCAGGCGAGATAGAGCCCGACGAGCCCGATGAAGCCAAACGGCAGCAGCGTCGAGATGAGGCCGCCCAGCCCGGTCGAGATGAAATTGAGCACGTCCCTGATCAGCTCCATGGCGCGGCGATTCTAGCATCGGCCCCCGGCCGCGGCGGCGCGTGAGGCTGCGCTACACTCCGCCAAATCGTCGCCCTCGAGGAAGATGGCCCGACCCCGGATCGATCCCCGCACGCCGCTCGCCGAGCTCCACGTCCACCTCGGTGCGGCGGTCACGCCGGCCATCATGTGGGGGATCGCCCACGCCCAGGGGATCCGCCTGCCGACCAAGGATTACTGGGCGTTCCGCGACCTGATCACCTTCGGGCGTCGCCGCCGCTCCTTCGATGCCTATCTGGACCTCTTTCACTGGACGGAGCTGATTCAGTCCAGCCCCACCGCCGTCGAGCGCAGCGTGTACGAGGTGATCGGCGGCGCGTACCGCAAGAGCAACATCACCCGCATCGAGCTGCGCTTCAACCCGATGAAGCGCAACCGGGGCGGCGAGCAGGATCTCGACCACATCATCGCCGCGGCGGTGCGCGGCATGGACCGCGCCGTGCTCGAGTACCCGCAGGTGCGCGCCGGCCTGATCTTCTGCCTCGACCGCGCGTTCAGCCGCGACTTGAACGAGATCATTGCCGCCAAGGCGATCAGCTGGCACAGCCGGGGGGTGGTGGCGGTCGACATCGCCGGACCGGTCGATCCCGCCTTCAGGTTCGCCGACTATCGCGACCTCTTCGAGGAGTGTCGGCGCGCCGGCCTGGGAGTCACCGTACATGCCGGCGAGACGGGCGGACCCGACGAGGTGCGGCAGGCGATCGAGGCACTCGAGCCGACCCGCATCGGGCATGGCATCAAGAGCGCGTACGACGCATCGGTGATGGGGATGCTCCGCGAGCGCGGGATCGTGCTCGAGGTGTGTCCCTCCTCGAACCTGACCACCCGGGTCGTCCGCAACGTGGCGGAGATGCGCTTCATCCTGCGATCGCTGATCGACAACGCCGTCCCGTTCACGCTGTCGACCGACGGGCCCGAGATGCTGCGCACCCACCTGCGCGACGAGCTGGCGCTCATGCTGCGGACCGAGATGATGACTTCGGACGAGATCGCACAGGCGATCCAGACGGCCCACGCGGCCTCCTTTCTGGCCGATGCGCCGCCGCCACTCGAGGCGTCCCATGCCGGCGCACCGATCGCCCTCGAGATCGAGGTCTAGGCTGATAGACTCCCGGCCGTGTCCTCGATCTGGCGGCCGGTCCGGGAGCGGAACCCTGCCCGCAGCCTGATGGTCGTGGTCGCCCACCCGGGCGACGAGGCGTTCGGATTCGGCGGTGCGATCGCCCACGCGGCGGAATCAGGTGCGTACACGGTGGTGGTCTGCGCCACCCGCGGTGCCTTCGACCGGCGACTCCTCGATCCTGCGCCCGCACCCGGAGGCCGCAACCGCTCCTACCAGAAGCCGGTGGTCTGGCGAAACCTGGACACCGTCCGCGAGGACGAGCTGCGCCGCTCAGTCGGGCTGCTGGGGGTGCGCGTCCTGCGCATGCTCGACTATGCGGAGGAGGGCCTCGCCAAGGTCGACTTCGATGAGCTGGTCGGCCGCATCGTCCAGCCGATCCGCATGCATCGTCCCGAGGTGATCCTCACCTTCGGTCCCGACGGCGTCACCGGCGATCCTGACCACGTCGTCGTGGGACGCGCCACGAAGCTCGCCTTCGAGCGCGCGGCGGAGCCGCTGGCCTACGAGGACGACCTGGAGGAGGACCAGGTCGCCTGGCGCGCCGCGAAGCTCTACCAGCTCGTGGTCCCCGGATCGACCCTCCAGGCGCTGGGCGATCGGGCACCCGAGAGCTACGGGTCGCCGGATGGCACCGATACCTTGACCCTGGAGCTTGGGGACCTGGCGCAGGTCAAGCTCGGCGCGATTCGCCGCCACGTCTCGCAGACCGGGTCCGCCGGTCCATTTCACGATTGGCGCCCCGAGGTGCGTGACGCCTTCCTGGGGACCGAGCACTACCGCCTGGCCGCCTCGAATCTCCCGGTCGCCGCGGGCGGCAGCGAGCCGCCGCGAGAGTCCGGCCTGTGGGACGGGCTCACCCAGGCCTGACGACTTCTAGCTCAACATAGGTAGCATCGGCTCGATCGCTCCTCTGCTACCCTCGCGATGCCCAGGCTCCTTCGACATCCCGAAAGGAACGACCCCTGACCACGCTCGATCAGCTCACCGACGAAAACATCATGGCCGCGCTGTCGCTGGTCAAGGACCCCGAGATCGGGAAGGACCTCGTCAGCCTCGGGATGGTCAAATCGATCGAGATCACCGGCTCGGTGGTGGACCTCACCGTCGAGCTCACGACGCCAGCCTGCCCGCTCAAGGCGAAGATCGAGTCGGACATCGTCGATGGGCTGGCGGCCCTTGGCGCGACGACCGTGAAGGTCGACTGGGCAAGCAACGTGAAGCGCTCGTTCGGCGGGCCAGCGGCGGACCTCATTCCCGGGGTCAAGAACACGATCGCGGTCGCCTCCGGCAAGGGCGGCGTGGGCAAGACGACCGTGGCGGTGAACCTGGCCGTCAGCCTTGCTCGGGACGGTGCACGGGTGGGCCTCCTCGACGCCGATATCACCGGCCCGAACGTACCGCTCATGATGGGCACCAGCGGATCCCACGTCACCGGCGTCGGGTCACGGGTCAATCCCGTCACCGCCCACGGCGTGCAGATGATGAGCATCGAGTACTTCCTGACCGGCGGTGCGCCGGTCATCTGGCGCGGTCCGCTCATCCACTCGGCAATCCAGCAGTTCCTGCGCGACGTCGAATGGGGCGAGCTCGACTACCTCATTGTCGACCTTCCGCCGGGGACCGGAGACGCGGCCCTCAGCCTGAGCCAGCTCATCCCGCTCTCCGGGGCGGTGGTGGTCACGACGCCGCAGGAGGTCAGCCTCCTCGACGCTCGCAAGGCGATTGCCATGTTCAACAAGGTGAATGTGCGGACCCTGGGCGTGGTCGAGAACATGAGCGGCTTCATCTGCCCCGATTGCGGGACTGAGCACGACATCTTTGGCACTGGCGGCGCCGCCAGCCTCAGCCGCGAGCTGGGGCTCGAGGTCCTGGCGCGGATCCCGCTGGAGCCGGCCGTGCGAACCGGTGGCGACGCCGGCGCGCCGATCACCTCCACCCAGCATCCATCGAGCGACACCTCGGTCGCCGCCGCCGCGCTGCGCGAGCTTGCCCGCACGGTGGCCGGGCGGATCAGCGTCATCGCCGAGCCCTTCGCCGGAGCACGAGCGAGCTAGTACCACCCGGAAGTCCCCCCATCGGGTGATTGCCCGGCCCCGACGCGTGGGCAGAATGCGGCCATGCGGATCGCGGTGCTTGCCGACCTGCACGCCAACCTGCCCGCCCTGCGCGCGGTGCTCGACGACGTGCTCGCACTTGGATGCGACGCGATGTGGTGCGTCGGCGACGTCGTTGGGCGCGGCCCCCACCCGTCGCAGGTCGTGGACGAGCTGCGCGCGCTCGCCGTCCCGACGATCCAGGGCAACTGGGACGATGCGGTCGCGCTCCGCCGGGAGCACCCCGGCGTCTCCTGGCCCGACACCGAGGCCGAGACGGCAGGGCTCGCCTCGCTCGAGTGGACGATCAGCCAGCTCACCGAGGACCAGCGCTCGTGGCTGCGGCAGCTGCCCGCCAGCGAGCGGTTCGCCGTCGAGGATCGATCGGTCCTCCTCTTCCACGGCTCGCCGACGCGCCAGAACGAATACCTGTGGAGCGATCGGCCCAGCCGGGTCTTCGCCCGCGTGGTCAGCGACCAGGGCGACGACCTGCTCTGCTTCGGGAACACGCACGAGGCCTTCCATCGGCTGGTGGGAAAGAGCCATTTCGTCGCCGCCGGCTCGGTCGGCTGCGGGACGATCGACGACATGGGCGCCAAGTACGCGGTGATCGATGTCGCGGGGCCGGACCTGATGGTCAACTTCCGATCGGTGCCGTACGACCACTTCAGCGTCGAGGCCGACTTGCAGGCCGCCGGCCTCTCGCCGTTCCTCCTGCGCGTTCCTCCCGCATCGCACGTCGCTCTGGACGCGGAGTCGGAGAACCTCGTCGAGGCCTAAACGGCGGCCGCCTGCCGGTACGAGGCGATCGCGCCGATCATCAGCTCCCAGAAGCGGTCGACCTCCAGTCCGGTCCCGACCTCGGCATTGGCCTCGCGCCCGGTGATCCCGTACACGTCGCACACCGTGCGACCGTAGCTGAACTCCGCCTCGGTCTCGATATCCACCCGCATCCGCTGGGCCGGCACGATGCTCGGGTCGATCACCCAGGCCACCGCGCACGGGTCGTGGACGGCCGGCGATGCGAAGCCAAAGACCCGCAGGTAGGTCTCCGCGAAGAACCCGAGCAGCTCGACGCACATGTGGGCCAGCGGGAAGTCGAGCGCGGCGATCCGCTCGATGACCTCGGGCGTGGCGAGGGCGCGGTGCGTCGTCTCGAGCGGCACCATCGTGATGGGCACCCCCGATTCGAAGACTGCTCGCGCCGCCTCGGGGTCCGCGGCGATGTTGAACTCTGCCGCCGGCGTCACGTTGCCGAGGCCCATGGCCCCACCCATCAGCACGATGCGGCGCAGCCGCTGAGCCAGGCTGGGGTCGCGGGACAGGGCGGTTGCGATGTTCGTCAGCGGTCCGGTCGGGACGAGGATCAGGTCGGGGTGCAGGTGGGACGCCTCGATGATCAAGTCCACCGCGTTGCGGGAGTCGAGCGGGACGGTGGGGGCTCCGAAGGCGGGGCCGTCGAGCCCGGACTCGCCATGAATCTCAGGAGCCGCGATCCGGCTCCGTACCAGCGGACGGTCGCAGCCGGCCGCGATCGGGACATCGCGGATGCCGGCCACGCTGCAGACGCGGCGGGCATTGAGCGTGGTCTTGTCGAGGCTCTGGTTGCCGGCCACGGTCGTGATCGCCACGAGCTCCAGGGTCGGGTCGGCGGCGGCCAGCAGGATCGCCAGCGCATCGTCGTGGCCGGGGTCGCAGTCAAGGACGATGGGCTGCCGCGGCGGGCCGCCGGAGGTCATTCCTTCTTGTAGGGACGACCGTCTGCGGCGGGGGCACGGACCCGACCGACGAGCCCGGCGACCACGATGATCGTGACCAGGTAGGGGACCATCTGCAGGAACTGCGACGGCAGACCGATGTTCAGGATCGAGAGGCGCGACTGGACCGCCTCGGCGAAGCCGAAGACGATCCCGGCCAGGAACGCGCCAAACGGGGCCCAGCCGCCAAAGATCATCGCCGCCAGGCCGATGAAGCCGCGCCCCGCGGTCATCTCCTGCTGGAAGGAGCCGGTCGAGCCGAGGGTGAAGTAGGCGCCACCCAGTCCCGCCAGCATGCCGCCCAGGATCACGTTGCGGTACCGCACGTAGAAGACGTTGATGCCGACCGTGTCCGCAGCCTTGGGGTGCTCGCCCACGGCGCGGACGCGGAGCCCCCATCGGGTCGAGAAGAGCATGTAATGCAGGATGAAGATCGCCGCCACGCATGCATAGATGAAGATGTTCTGGCGGAAGAGGATTCCGCCGACCACCGGCAGATCGCTCAGGAACGGGATGGCAACCGGCCCCAGGCGCTCCGGATTGTTCAGGTCCGGCAGCTTGGCCAGCACCCGGGCCGACAGGAATGACGTGATGCCGACTACCAGGATGTTGATCACGACCCCGGCGATGATCTGATCCACCAGGTAGCGAATCGCCAGGACCGCCAGCAGCGCGGCCATCAGGCCGCCGGTCACGATGCCTGCCACGATGCCGATCCACGGGTTTGCCGTGGCGCTGGCCACGACCGCGGAGGTGAAGGCTGCAGAGAGGAGCATCCCCTCGATGGCGATGTTCACCACGCCGGCGCGCTCGCAGAGGATGCCGCTCATAGCGCCGAAGGTGATCGGGACGCTTCGCTGCAGGCTTGTCTGCAGAATCCCGGCCAGGCTCATGGAGCCACCGGACCCCGCCCAGGTCAGGAAGCCGAACGCGAACCCGCTGATGACGAGCGCCAGGACGATCGCCCAGCGAGTTCCGAAGCCACGGGTCAGCTGGATGACTCCGGCCATCGCCGCCAGGGCAGCCAGGAAGTAGGCCGTCGCCGCTGACGGAATAACCAGGTCTGGCACGGTGGCCTTGCCGATGTTCAGTCCGAAGGTCGTCTGGGCCCCGGCTTCCACTTGGCCGAAGACGAGCACGATCACTGCCGCCAGTACCAGGTAGAAGATCCCGAAGCCTCGCTGACGGCTCTTGCTGATCCCGCCTCGACCGATGGCGGCCACCCCGGCGACGGTCACGCCCCCCACCCCTTGCTGAAGATCTCGGTGCCGGTCGTCCGCTCACTGCGGATTCGATAGATGCCTCGCACGAGGCCAGGTGCCGCGATGAACAGGATGATCAGGCCCTGGATCACGACCACGAGGTCCACCGGGATGCCCGTCTGGGCCTGCATCGGCGTGGCACCGGCGCGCAGCGCGCCGAAGAGGATGGCTGAGAAGACGACCCCGACCGGCCGTGACGCGCCGAGCAGTGCAATGGCGATCGCGTCAAAGCCCCAGTGCGGCGAGAAGCCGGGCGTCAGACGCAGGTTGGTGCCGAGGATCTCCGATGCTCCCGCGAGACCCGCCAGGCCGCCGGAGATCATCATCGTCAGCACGACCGTACGGCTGATGTTCATGCCCGCGTAGCGCGCTCCTGACGGGTTGAGGCCCACCGCGCGAAACTCGAACCCCTTCGTCGAGCGGAAGAGGAGCCACCAGACGGCCACCGCCGCGGCGAGCGCGAGGATCAGGCCCCAGTGGAGCCTCTCGTCGCCGATGAGCTTGGGCAGGATCGCGGTCGGCACGATGAACTTGCTGACCGGGTCGTCTCGCCCGGGGAGCTGAAAGAAGGTTTGCCGCAGTGCCAGGTCGACGACGAGGTACGAAACGTAGTTGAGCATGATGGTGGTGATCACCTCATGCGCCCCGGTCCGTGCCTTGAGGATCCCGGGGATGAATCCCCAGACCGCCCCGCCGACGAAGCCGGCCAGCACGGCCAGGGGCAGGTGGATCAGCAGTGGCAGGTCGGGAAGGCTGATGCCGACTCCGGTCGCGAACAGGGCGCCGATGTAGATCTGGCCCTCCGCGCCGATATTGAAGAGACCCGCGCGGAATCCGAGCGCCACCGCCAGGCCGGCGAAGATCAGGGGCGTGGCGCGCAGGAGCGTCTCGGTGACCGGAGTGATGTCCGCGAACGGGTTCCCGATGCCGCCCTGGACGAGGCCAGCGTAGGCGCCGCCGACCGACTTGATGCCCGCGGCGAACGCCGCGCCGGGGTTGGAGCCGATCTTGGCGATGAATTCGGGGTCCGACAGGACGATGACGATCGCCCCGATCAGGAGCGCGGTCAAGAGCGAGAGGAGCGGCACGACCAGCTGGCGCGCGCCGCCCAGAATCGCGGCCGTCAGTCCGCGGTCAGCTGGCGGCGGTGCTTCCGTCGGAACCGGCGGGGGATCGGGCGGCTGGGTCTGGATGCTCACGTGGCAACCTCCACCGGAAGACCCTCTTCCGGATGGGCACCGCCCATGAGCAGCCCAAGCCGTTCCGGCGTTGCCTCCTCGGGATCGAGGATGTCAACGATGTGCCCCTGGTACATGACCGGGATGCGGTCCCCGAGCGAGAGGACCTCCTCCAGCTCGGTGGACACGATCAGCACCGCGGTTCCCTCGTCCCGCTTAGCGACGATGCGCTTGTGGATGTACTCGATCGACCCCACGTCCAGTCCGCGCGTGGGCTGCGCCGCAACGATCAGCTTCAGCGGACGGGAGAACTCACGCGCCACGATGACCTTCTGCTGGTTGCCGCCCGACAGGTTGCCGACGTCATTGCTGACGGAGGGCGTGCGAACGTCGTACTCCTTTGTCAGGTCCGTGGCGGCCTTCTCCACCGCGTCCTGGTGGATGGCGAGGCCATTCGAGAATGGCTCGCGGTAATAGCTGTTCAGGATCATGTTCTCGGCCACGGTGAAGCCGACCACGAGGCCTTCTTCCAGGCGATCCTCGGGGATGTGGCCTACTCCAGCCTCGTAGACCCGCCGCGGATCGGCTCGGACCGAGGCGCCGGAGATCTGGATCTCGCCGCCTTCGATGCTGCGGAGACCGGTGATCGCCTCCACCAGCTCCGTCTGGCCATTCCCATGGACGCCCGCGACGGCCACGATCTCACCCGCGTGGACCGTGAGGTCCACCCCGTCGACTGCGATCTGTCCGCGGTCGTCACGGACGGTAACGCCACGCAGCGTCAGGATCTCGTCGCCTGGCGCGGCCTCGCCTTTGGTGACTTCGAGCTGGACGGGGCGGCCGACCATCATGCGAGCAAGCTCGCTCTCCGTCGTCTCGTGCGGCGTCGTCGTTCCGACCACCTTGCCGCGTCGCAGGACCGTGATGCGGTCCGCGATGTCGAGCACCTCGTTCAGCTTGTGCGTGATGAAGATGATCGAAGTTCCTGTCTTCACCAGGGAGCGCATCACCTCGAAGAGATCCTCGATCTCCTGGGGGGTGAGGACGGCGCTCGGCTCGTCGAGGACGAGGAGGTTGGAGTGGCGGTAGAGCGTCTTCAGGATCTCGACCCGCTGGCGTACGCCGACGGGCAGGTCCTCGATGTAGGCGTCAGGGTCGACGCGCAGGCCATGCTCCTCCGAGAGCGCCACGATCCGGGACCTGGCGGCGTCGCGGTCGAGCGCCAGGAGCGGACCGCTGGTCGACTCCACCCCGAGCATGATGTTCTCGGTGACGGTGAAGACCGGGATGAGCATGAAGTGCTGGTGCACCATCCCGATCCCCGCGGCAATCGCGTCGCCTGGCCCGCTGAACTGGACGCGAACGTCGTTGATCATGATCTCGCCCTCGTCCGGCTGGTACAGGCCGTAGAGGACGTTCATCAACGTCGACTTGCCAGCGCCGTTCTCGCCGAGCAGGGCGTGAATCTCTCCGGGCATGACCGTGAGGTCGATCCACTCGTTGGCCACCACGCCGGGGACGCGCTTGGTGATCCCCTTCAGTTCCAGCTTCATGGGCGGACTCCGGGAACCGGTACATAAGGACAGGCGGCCCCGCCTTCCGGCGTGGGCCGCCTGTCATATTGGTCGAACGACGGCTTCCTTACGGAGCCGCTGAGGCCGGTGGCTGTCCTGAGAAGGCGTCTGCCGTGACGCTCCCATCCACGAGAGCTGCCTGCAGAGCCGTGATCTCGTCCTTGAGTGCCTGCGGCACCTTGCTGTCGAGGTCGTGGAACGGCGCCATGCCGACTCCGTCATTCGCCAGCGTGCCGACGTACAGGGTCTCGGGCCACGCGTTGGCACCGTTGAGGCCCTGCGCCGTCTTGATCGCGTCGAAGACCGCGTTGTCGATGCGCTTCAGAACGCTCGACAGCATGATGCTTTCGAAGCCAGGCACCGAGATGTACTGGTCGACGTCAACGCCGATGAAGAGCGGGGTATCGAGCCCGCTCGGATTGTCCTTGACGGCGGCCATGGCGCCCTGGCCCACGGGGCCGGCGACGGCCATGATCACGTCGGCGCCTTCCTGCATCAGGCCCTCGGCGGTGACGCGACCCTTGTCGAGGTCGGTGAAGTCACCGGTGAAGGTCCCGGTCTGCGTCGCGGGATCCCAACCGAGGAGCGCCACGCTGGTGCCCTTCTGCTGGTTGTAGTAGTTGATCCCGGCCGCGAAGCCGTTCATGAAGTCGACCACCGGGCCGATCTGGATCCCACCGAAGGTGCCAACCTTGCCGGTCTTGGTCATCCCAGCGGCGAGGTAGCCCTGGAGCATCGAGGCCGACTTGGTGTCGAAGACGAGGCCCAGGATGTTCGGTGGGGCCGGATCGTAGGCGAAGTCCACGATCGTGTACAGCTGATCGGGGTTCGTCGCGGCGGAGGCCTGCGTCGCGGCTCCGAGCAGGAAGCCGACGGTGATGATCAGGTCGCAATCCTGGTCGGTGAAGGCCGCCAGGTTTGGAGCGTAATCGGTGTCCGCGGTGGACTCGAGCAACGCGCTCGAGGTGCCGAGCTCCGACTCCGCCTTCAGCAGACCATCGTGTGCGGTCTGGTTGAATCCCTTGTCGTCGACACCGCCAGTGTCGGTCACCTCACAGGCCTTGAAGCCTGTCGCCGCGACCGATCCGCCTGGCGATCCGGCGGCAGATTCGGCGGTTGACCCGCCCGAGCTCGCTGGCGTCGAGCACGCAGCCAGTACAAGCATCAACGAGACGAGGGCGGCGCTCGCGCCGAGCCATCGCTGCTTCCGCATTGATTCTCCTTCTCCCCTCACTCACTGAATTGCCGGCGGCGCATTCGTCCGCGACGTGTCGGTCGCGATCTGGCCCGAGGGCGAGGCCGGCGCGAATCCGCGCGATCATACTGCGCCGTCAAGCGGGCGCTCAAGTGCTTTGTGCGGTTGGCATCCCTATCATCCGTCGGCATGGACCGATCCGGCGGGCTGACGCTGCGCCTCGCGATCTTCGACCTCGATGGGGTCATCTACCGTGGTCGGCAGGCGGTCCCCGGCGCTGCCGACCTTGTCGCCGCGCTCCGACAGGCTGGCCTCCTCGTCCGCTTCGCCACGAACAACTCGATGGCCACGCGCGCGATGTACGTGCCGCGCCTCGTCGAGATGGGGATTCCCGCGCAGGTCGACGAGATCGTGACCTCCACCTCTGCGACCATCGACCACCTGCACGCTCATCTGCCTGACGTGCGTCGCGTGATGGCGGTCGGCGCCGGCGGCATGCTCGATGAGCTGCATGCGGCGGGATACGAGGCGGTTGCGGCGGGTGACGCCGTAGACGCCGCGTACGACGGAGGACCGCTCCAGACCGACTACGACGCGGTGATCGCCGGGCTCGACCCGGCCTTCGACTTCCGCCGCCTGGCCGCCGCCACGACCGCGATCAGGGCAGGCGCCCGGTTCATCGCCACGAATGCCGACCTGCGCTACCCGACGCCGACGGGGTTCCTGCCGGGGGCCGGCTCCATCATCGCCGCCCTCCGGGCTGCGAGCGGCAGCGAGCCCCTCGTCATCGGCAAGCCCGAGCCGGGGATCTTCACGGCCATCCTGGAGCGCGCTGGGGTCGCGGCCGATCAGGCGGTTGCGATCGGCGACAACCCCGATGCGGACATGGTCGCCGCGCGGCGGGCGGGGATGCGGTCGATCCTTGTCCTTACCGGCGTCGCCGACGCGGCGATGGCTGCCTCGCTCGACGGAGAGCGGCGGCCCGACCAGGTCGCCGACGATCCTGAAGCGGTTGGTGCGATCCTGCTCCGGGGCCTCAGCTGATGGTGGGCGCCTCGGCCGCCCACGCCGACCACGCCAGCTCCGCGGCTCGCATCATCGGATCGAGGACCAGGCGCGGCCCGAACGCACGACGGAACGCGTTGACCGCGATCGCGGCCAGCTCCGCGGCGGAGAGGCGCATGGCGACCGCCGAGCGGGCCATCTCATCGGTCAGCGTTGTGTTCGAGACGGTGCGGTCGTCGGTGGAGAGGGTGACGCTCACGCCGGCGCGGTGCAGCATCCCGAGCGGATGCGATGAGAGGTCCGCCACGATCCCGGCCTGGACATTGCTGGTCGGGCAGAGGTCCAGCGTCACGTCGCGTTCGCGGAGCGTCGCGACGATCTCCTCGTCACCCGCGGCGGTCACGCCGTGCGCGATCCGCCGGACGTCGAAGCTCAGCACCTCGCGGATCCGCTCCGGCCCGGGCACCTCTCCGGCATGCGCCGTCAGCGCGAGGCCACCGTCGGCCGCCGCCACGAATGCCGCCGCATGGGGTGGCGCAGGATATGCCGCCTCGGGTCCCGCCAGGTCGAAGCCGATCACCGGCGGTCCGAACCCAGCCGCGGTCCGCGCCAGCTCGACGTTGGCGGAGGGCGGATGCGAGCGCATTGCCGTCACGATGAGGCCGATGAACGGGGTGCGCGGACCCAGCCGAGATGCCGCCTGTGCGACTCCGTCGGCGACCGCGCCGATCACGTCGTGGACCGACATCCCGCGCTCCAGGTGGAGGCGCGGCGCCCAGCGGATCTCGGCGTACGTGAGGCCCTCCCCGGCGAGCGTCTCGACGAGCTCCGCGGTGACGCGCCGCAGGGAAGCCGCCGTCTGCAACAGTGAGATGGGAAGGGCGAAGAAGCCCAGGAGCTCAGCCTGGTCAGCGCAGCGCGCCGGCCCCACCAACCGCGCGGTGGCATCCTCGAGGGTCAGCGTCTGGCCGGCTTCGGCGGCGAGCTCCACCGCTGTCCGCGGGCGCAGCGAGCCATCGAGGTGCAGGTGCAGCTCTGCCTTCGGCAGCGTGCGCAGGCGATCGAGGTCCACGGCCAGATGATAGGTGCCGCCGGCCGCCGCCGAGCGGCGATCGCCATCGCGGCGGGGCTGGCGGTCGGGATCGGCTTCGGCCTCCGCGCCGCCGATCCGGCGGCTGCCGACCCGCCCGCCGGCGCCGCCCGGGCCGCGGCGCTGGCCGACGCGGCGGAGGCCGCGGATGCGGCGGTTGCCCGCCTCAGCGATGGCCTCGTCGGGGCTCGCGACCACGCCCGACGCGGGACGGCGTTGACCGTGTCGGGAGAGGCGCCGGCCCCCGAGCTCATCTCGGCGGCGGATCGGTTGGCCGCGGCGGCCGGCGACGCCACGGCGGCGCGCCGCGCGCTCGTCGCGCTGGCCGGCATGGTGGCTGCGATCCGACCCGGGAACGCCGTCCCCACCCTCTCGTACGGCGGGCCCGACCTGGAACAGATCGCCGCTCAGCTTCGGTCCGGGGCCGACGCCGCCACGACGTTCGTCGCCCGACGACACGCCACCGAGGCGGTGGTGGATGCGCTCGGGGCGGCGCTGGTGGCACTCGCGGGGGATGATCCGGCCGCTGCCCTCGCCGCCCTCGGTGAGGCCGATGCACCACTCGCCTTGCTGGAGGACTGGAAGGATCGCCCGCCACTGCTGAGGTACTGGATGACGACCAGCCGCGAACTCATCGCCGCGGCCGGGGACATCGCGCGAGCGACGATCGCCAACGATCCGGCGGCGGCCGAGGCCGCCGGCAAGCGCTACGCGAAGGCAGCCGAGACGGCCCGAGGCGCGGACAACGCCCTCGCGTTCTCGCTCAGCGAAGAGGGATCGGCCATCAGTGGTACGCCGCTCCGCCGCCTGGCGGCCGCCGCGGACGAGGCGGCCGATGTCCGATCCGAACTGGAGCCGTTGCTGCAGCCCGCCTCCTGAACCACCCGGATCGGGTCCTATACTGGCCGTGCCGATCCGCGCGGACGCTCTGCGATCGGTCCCTTCTGAACCGAGCCTGAGGAGCATCGATGCGCGTTCGTGCCGATTCCAGCAAGCCGGCGTCGGTGCAGGCCGACGTCCTGGCGGTGCCGATCTATCGCGAGGACCGCGACCCGCCGCCAGACCTCGTGGAGCTCGATGCCGCCACCGGTGGCGCGATCACTCGCACGCTGGCCTGGGGGGAGTTCAACCCACTCGAAGACGAGACGGCGCTGATCGAGGTCCAGGGAATCGGTGCGGCACGGATCCTCTTCGTCGCCTCAGCCCGCCGAGGCCGTGGCGCATGGCGAGCGCGGAGGAACGCGTCCAAGGCCGCCCGGCGGCTCCAGGGTCGCGGCGCGACGAGCCTTGCCTTCTGGCTCCGGGACGGCGAGGGCGCCGACGCATATGCCGCGGCGGCCATCGGCGCCAGCCAGGGCACCTTCCGCCCCTACGCCTTTTACGGCCGCGTGCGCGACACCCCCGCCATGCTGCGCAGCGTCGAGGAGCTGGTCCTTGTGGGCGATGGAGCTCCGGACGAGACCGTCCTCTCCGAGGCGATGACCATCGCCGATGGCGTCGAATGGGCACGCGAGCTCTCGAACCGGTCCGCGAATGACCTCTACCCCGAGAAGATGGCGGAGCTGGCCCGCGGCCTGGTCGACGATGGCTGCACGGTGGAGGTCCTGGGTCCAACCGAGATGCAGTCGCTCGGCATGGGCGCGCTCCTCGGCGTTGGCATGGGCGCCGCCCACGAGCCACGACTGATCGCGATCAAGCTGCCCGGCTGGGAGACAGGTGGCGATCGGCGGCTGGCGATCGTCGGGAAGGGGGTTTGTTTCGACTCCGGCGGAATCAGCCTCAAGCCACCTGAGCGGATGGAGGAGATGAAGCACGACAAGGCCGGCGCGGCGGCGGTCATCGCCGCCGCCCGCACCGTGGCCCGTCTCGCGCCGCAGACCCCGCTGATGGCCGTGGCGCCGATGGTCGAGAACATGCCGGGTGGCGCCGCCCAGCGCCCGGGTGATGTCGTCAAGGCGATGAACGGCAAGACGATCGAGGTGATCAACACCGATGCCGAGGGCCGCCTCATCCTGGCCGATGCCCTCCACTGGGCGGAGAAGCAGGGCGCGAGCCACCTCGTGGACGTCGCCACGCTGACGGGGGCGGCCTCGGTTGCGTTCGGCGACCTGATCAGCGCCTACTTCGCGCGGCCACGCGACTGGGGAAGCCAAGTCGCCGCCGCGGCCGATGCCACCGGCGAGTGGTTCTGGGAGATGCCACTCGCGACGGAATATCGAGACGCGCTCGATTCCGCGCATGCCGACATCGTGAACTCAGCGTCGCGCGAGGGATCCCTGATCAAGAGTGCCGTCTTCCTCTCCGAATTCGTCACCGTGCCGTGGGTGCACGTCGACATCGGCGGGTCCGCGTACCTCATCAAGGACAAGGCGCACAACCCGAAGGGGTCGCTGGGGACGACGGTGTCGACCCTCGTTCGCCTGGCGCGCGACTTTGCGGCGGCCTAGCGGACGTTGACGATCACGGCACTGGTCGCGGGCATCGCCTTCGCCGTGATCGGTGCAGGGGCGGAGCGACTGGCCAGTGTCTGGCCGCCCGATGAAGCGTCCAGGCGGGCGCCCGGCGTGCGGACCGTCCTGCTGGCGCTCTCGGCGGGGCTGGTCGCGGCTGCGATTGCGTGGCGATCGACGTTGCCGACCTGGGCGCTGGCGGTGCAGCTGCTGATCCTTGCGATCCTGGTGCTCCTTACCGCGACCGACCTCGAGCAGCGCCGGCTGCCGCATCTGCTGCTCGACCCGCTCATCGTGGTGACGGTCCTCTTCGTCCCGTTCAACCCGAGCGTCGCCTGGGCCGACGCGCTGATCGGGGCCGCGGTGGCGATCGCGTTCATGGGTCTGCTGGGCCTCATCGTGCGCGGCGGCGTTGCAGTGGGCGACCTCTACCTGGTCGGGCCAATCGGCCTGGTGCTCGGGTGGCCCGCCATCTTCGTCGCCATCTTCGTCGCTGGCCTGCTGTCAGCGCTCTTCAGCGCGCTTCTGCTCGCCACGCGACGGGCGGGACTGAAGACCTACATCCCCTTCGGGCCGTTCCTCGTCGCAGGGATGGTGGTGACCCTCCTCCGCGACGCTGTCCTCCTCGGCCCGATCGCCGCCGCGATCAATTCGGCGGGGCTGCCACTCAAGTAACGGCATCAGGCGACCCCGGGGAACGAAAGGGTTGACTGCAATCCGGTTGGGTCGGGTATTCTTTGGCCCCCCGGCTGGGCGCCGGGGAGGCTCCGGGTCCCGCGCGCACGCCCTCGCGCCGCGGCTCGAGGCACTCAGGACCAGCGACATCAGGGAGTCATGTCGATCGCCATTCGCCCAGCCGCGCCGTGGTTCGCCGCCTTCCTGCTGCTGACGGTCATCGCCGCACCGTTCCAGTGGCAGTCGGAGGTGCGCGCCACCGACCCAACCGTCGACGGCGCGGTGAGCGAGCAGCGCCAGATGGAGACCGAGCTCGCGCGCCAGCGCACCCAGCTCGCCGAGCTCCAGCGCCAGGAGGCCGAGCTCGCCTCGAGCCTGCGCAGCATCAGTGGCGACCTCACCTCGGTCGGCCTCGAGATCGAGCAGGCGGCCCGGGACATCGAGCAGGCGTCGCGCAACCTCGAGCAGGCGCGGGGAGAGCTGCGCAAGTACGAGGCCGACATCGCGAACCTCGAGCAGACTCTCGTTGATCTCGCGAATGGGATCGAGGTCTCGAAGGTCGAGCTCGTCGAGCGCGAATCGCTCCTGCAGGACCACATGCGGACCGCGTATGAGCAGTCCCAGACCTCGGTCCTGGAGGTCCTCCTCTCGACCAACTCGTTCACGACGGCGTCGAACGAGCTCTCGTACATGCTCACTCTTTCCGATGAGGACCGGCTGCTCGCCAACGAGATCCGCGACAAGCGAGAACGACTCGAAATTCGCAGCGGCACCCTGGGCGTCGGCCGCGACACGCTCACGAAGCTCCGGGATGCCGCTGCCGCCCGCGCCGATTCGCTCGCCGAGCAGCAGAAGCAGCTGGACGCCGCCCGCGCAGCGCTCGAGGAGAAGCGCGCACAGCTCCAGGAGATGCAGGATGCCCAGGAGCAGCGGTTTGCGACCCTCAACCAGAGCGCTGACGCTCAGCAGGAGCTGATCGCGGCCCAGCAGCAACAGCTGGCGGCGCAGCAGGCACTGGTCGACAAGCTCAAGGCCGCGGCTGATCGGCTCGACATCGCCTACCGCGGCCGCTTCGACTGGCCCGAGCGCGGGGCGTTCCTGATCACCCAGGAGTTTGGCCGCACGCCGTTCAACTCGTTCCACACCGGGCTCGACATGTCCTACCTGAACCGCTGCGGAGGACCGATCTACGCCGCGGGGGATGGCATCGTCCTCGCCGATGGTCGCCCCAACCAGAAGTACGGCGACTGGGCGATCGGCGTGGTGATCGGTCACTCGCAGCATCTCGCCACCCTCTACTGGCACATGTCGCGCGAGATCGTGACGGTTGGCCAGGAGGTCCATGTCGGCGACGTCATCGGCTACGAGGGCGCCACCGGCTTCGCGACCGGGTGCCACCTGCATTTCGAAGTCCAGTTCGATGGCACCCCGCAGAACCCGAGGAAGTACCTGCCCTAGCCGGTGACGCGAATCGGCCTCTGCCGATTCGACCGATTCACCCGCATGGGGTACCGTTCGCGCGATGCACCCGGCCATGCAGCGGCGCCGTCATCGGCTGATGATCCGCCGCACCACCCAGCGTCGCAGTCCACGACGCGGGCTCGCAACGTTCCTGATCGTCGCTGTCGGCGTCGTCGTGCTGTTCGTGGGGGGGACCGTCGCCGGGACCGCGGCCGGCCTCGTCGCCGGCTACAACTACTTCGCGACCGGCCTTCCTGACCCGCACATCATCGACGGCATCGAGATGCCCGCCAGCACCTACGTCTACGACCGGACCGGCACCGTCCTTCTGGCCCGGTTCGAGTGCGAGAACCGCGAGGAGGTCCGCTTCTCGGAGCTTCCCGATTACATCGTGAACGCGACGGTCGCTGCCGAGGACCGCACATTCTGGACGAACGACGGCATCGATTACACCGCCGTGGCGCGTGCAGCGCTCGCCAACCTGCAGGCCGGCTCGATCGTGCAGGGCGCGAGCACGATCACGCAGCAGGTCATCAAGTACGCCGGCTCGATCAAGCTGGCGCAGTCCGGGAACGAGGCGCCGACAACGGCCGCGCCGTCCGTCGTGCTCGATCCCGGAGCCGAGGTGCCGGCCACTGACCCGTGCGAGCAGCCCGACCTGACGTTCCTCGAGGGCCGCGGCTTCGGCGACAAGATCCGCGAGCAGATCCTTGCCCGCGAGGTGACGGCGGCGTACCCGGGCCGTGCCGGCAAGCAACGGATCATGGAGACGTACCTGAACCTCATCTACTACGGGAACCGCTCCTACGGCATCAAGGCCGCCGCGGCCAACTTCTTCGGCACCTCGGATCTGAGCAAGCTCACGCTCGCCCAGGACGCGTTCCTGGCCGGCCTGCCGCAGCTTCCCAGCTACTACGATCCGTATCAGCCGGTCGAGGCTCCGCGCGGCCCGTCCCGGGCCATCGCGCGGCGCAACGACGTGCTCGACGCGATGCTCCATGAGGGATACATCACGCAGCGCCAGCACGACGAGGCGGTGGCGGTCACCTGGGAGGAGATGAACCCCAGCAAGGTGACATCGGTCCTTCGCGAGCCGCACTTCTCGTTCCGCGTGCAGCGCGAGGTGGTGCGCATCCTGGACGCGATGGGGGTCCCCAACCCGGAGCAGGCCGTGCGCACGGGTGGCTATCGGATCACGACGACCCTCGACTACCCGCTGCAGCAGGTCGCCAAGGAGCAGGTCGCGCTCTGGGTCTCGAAGGTGGCCAGCAAGAACGTGCACAACGGGGCGCTGGTCGCCATCGACTCGGCGACGGGTCAGATCGTGGCCTACGTGGGCAGCGTCGACTACTACAACCGTGACGATCCGCGTGTCAGGGGGCAGTTCGACGTCGCCGGCCTCGCCCGCCGTCAGCCGGGGTCCGCCTTCAAGCCGATCACCTACAGCTCGGCATTCCGTGCTCGCCAGGCCACCCCGGCCACCTTCTTCGTGGACGCCGTGGTCCAGTACGGCTCATCGAATCCGAAAGATGCCTACATCCCGACCAACGCGAACATCAAGGAGCATGGGCCTGTCCTGGCGCTGGACGCCCTGCGCTATTCACTCAACGTTCCTTCGGTGATGATGCAGTACCTCGTTGGAGTTGACGTGACGGCCCAGTTCGCGCAGTCGATGGGGATCGCCAGCGCCGACTACATCATGGGCGAGGACCCGGGGCTGACCCTGACCCTTGGCTCGGTGCCGGTCAACCTGACCAACATGACCCAGGCCTACGGCGTCTTCGCCCAGCAGGGGACGCTGCGACCCGCCACCACCGTGATCGAGATCCGGGACCGCGACGGCAAGGTCATCTACGACCAGGCCGCCAACGGGCCGAAGCCGACTGAGCCGATGACGCCGGCGGAGGCATATCTGACCCACTGGATCCTGGAGGGGAACACCAACCCGAAGACCAACGTGGTGTGGGGCCCGCCATCGCAGCTGTTCGATGCCAGCGGCAAGCGTCGCCACGCGGGCCTCAAGACCGGGACGACCAACGAGTTCCGCGACGTCTCGGCCTACGGGTACGTGCCGGGCAGCCTCGTAACGGGGGTGTGGATGGGGAACAGCGACCACACGATCCTCTCCAACAAGCTCGGGCAGGGCCTCTACAGCGCCGATGGGCCGCTGTACCTGTGGCATGAGTTCATGAAGCTCGCCCTCAACGGATCGTGGGACTGGAATGGACACGCGCCCGTCCCGAACACCGACTTCCCGCAGCCGCCGGGGGTCGTGACCGCATCGATCTGTCGCTTCAGCGGGATGGCTGCCACCGGCGCCTGCGGGCAGAAGATCACCGTGCCGTTCCTCGACGGCACCGTCCCGCCCCCCGACAACGTGCATGTCAACAAGCGGGGCGGCGGCGGCGCTGTGTCGACGCCGGACGCGTCGGGCAACGGCGGCGGCCAGATCCAGGTCAGCGGGTCGTGCTTCGACGTGGTGAAGGAGGTTGCCCAGGACAGCCGGAGACCCCCCGAGATGGTCGCCGCCGCGAAACGCTGGGCGGATCGCTTCGTGAACGGCCTCCTCGCACCAAAGGGCAGCTCGAGCCAGATGAGCGCCCTTGGGCCGGACAAGGTCTGGTTGCTCATCGCACCGCTGCGTGGCAACACCGGCTTTGGCGCGCCGATCTGCGGTGATGTGCGAGCCACTCCGACGCCCGTCCCGACTCCGAGTGGTGGTGGTGGTGGCGGCGGCGGCGGTGGCGGCTGCCCGCCGGGCAAGCCGGGTGGTTGCACGCCCGCGCCGACGCCGGCGCCCGCCGGCGGACTGCCGGTCGAGCCGCCGGCCCTGGTGACCTTCTTCGCGGTGCCCGCCATCCTCGGCGGCGTGCCGCTCGCCGCCCGGGTGGGCCGATGGGGCAAGCTCCGCAGCCAGCGCAGACGCCGCCGCTGAGCGGACTGCGTCGGCTGGGCCGGTGCCGGCCGCAGGAGGCCGCCGTGCGAGAATCAGCCCGTGGCAAAGTCGATCCTGACCCTGGTGCTGGCCGGCGGCGAGGGTGAGCGGCTCTCGATCCTCTCGCAGGTGCGCGCCAAGCCCGGAGTTCCGTTCGGCGGCAAGTACCGGATCATCGACTTCGCGCTCTCGAACGCGGTCAACTCCGGACTGACTGACGTGGCGGTGCTGACCCAGTACGCGCCGCGCTCCCTGATCGACCATATCGGTGTCGGGCGTCCCTGGGACCTCGACCGCAGCCGCGGCGGCGTGACCCTGCTGCAGCCGTACCTGGGACGGGGGAGGTCGCGGGACTGGTACCGCGGCACCGCCGACGCGGTGCTGCAGAACGTCGAGTTCATCGCCGACCGCGACCCCGAGCTGGTCGTGATCCTGGCCGGCGACCACGTCTACAAGATGGACTACCGGCCGTTCATCGAGCGGCATCGGTCGACGATGGCGGACATCACCTGCGCGGTGCGCACCGTCCCGATCGAGGATGCACATCGGTTCGGGATCCTGGAGGCCGATGCGGACGGCTGGATCACGGCGTTCACCGAGAAGCCGGCGAAGCCGACCAGCAACCTGGTCAGCATGGGCGTCTACGTCTTCGCGTGGCCCTACCTTCGCTCGGTCCTCTCCTCGGAGCGCGTCGACTTCGGCCGGGACATCATCCCCGCCATGGTCGCTGCCGGGCGACGCGTCGGGTCGTACCACTACGGCGGGTACTGGCAGGACGTCGGGACGGTCGAGAGCTACTGGCAGACCAGCCTGGACCTCCTCTCGGACAACCCCGGGATCGACCTGTACGACCGCGGCTGGCTGATCTATACCAAGAGCGAGGAGCGCGCGCCGGCGCTCATCGGCCCAGAGGCGAATGTCTCGCGCAGCATGATCAGCCACGGATGCGTGATCCACGGCACGGTTGAGCACAGCATCCTGTCGCCCGGCGTTCGGGTCGAGGCCGGCGCCACGGTCCGTGACTCCATCGTCATGTTCGACACCGTGATCGGCGCCGGCGCGAGCGTCGACCGAGCCATTCTTGACAAGGATTGCGTGGTTGGGGACCGCGCCCGGGTGGGGGACGGGGACGACCTGCGCCCGAACCGGCAGGAGCCGGAGCGCCTCTTCGCCGGGATCACGCTGGTTGGGAAACGGGCGCGCATCCCCGCCGGGATGGTCATCGGGCGCAACTGCCGGATCGACCCCGGCGTCGACGAGGCGGACTTCGGCCGGCGGCGCAACACCAGGTCGGGCGAGACGGTGGCCCACCCTGCCTGACGAGGCACCGCCGCTGGACGCGTGGCTGGCGGATCTCGGTGTCGAGGTGATCGGCGGCGGCGGCGCGACCGGTGATGCCGCCTTCAGCCGCGACCTGCTGCTCGACGGCGCCCGCCGCTTCGACCTGCGCACGACCATCGCCTGGGTCGACGGCGTGGGGCTCTCCGCGTGGGCCTACTACGGTGACGAGGAGATGGAGGTGCCGAAGCGGATCTATGCCCGAATGCTGCGGGCCAACTACGAGTACCCCTTCGTCAAGTTCGCGCTGACCGATGACGACCGCCCGATGCTGATGACCGAGCTCCCGGCAGCCGGTATCGATCGCGACGCGCTTGCCCGCACCCTCGTCCGGC
>DATJIJ010000026.1:0-2623 GCA_035493355.1 Candidatus Methylomirabilota bacterium | reverse complement strand
GGCCTCAGGAGTGCCTCATGCCGCCTAGGAGCCATGTTTCCCCCAAGGGGGGAGCAATAGGGGTGGTGCCGTGCATAGCTAAGCCCGGCCCCTAACGACCACTGGCGGCCTTGGGGGTGGTGCCCGCCTATTTCTCGGGCTAGTTCCGGGTTAGTTGCTGATGCCGCTCAGGCGTCGTCCGTCTCTCTCAGTCCCATTGGCCGCAGGAAGACATGGGCCGCGAGTTGCGCAGAACATGCGCCCTAGTGGGATAGAGCGAGATTGCGTGAGACGGAGGGCTGTCCCCTGGCCCCATTTCAAGTCCACTGCCTTGCCAGTTGAGGCTAGCCCTCCGTGCGGGTCAGGTTCGCACAGTTGCGCCGCAAGCACCATCGTCGGAGCAGCCGCGTCGGGCGCCGACCCTCGCCCAACCGCCAGCCTCGCGAGGCGCCTTGACCCCTGCCGGTCGGGGAGCGTAGCTTCGAAAAACACTCTCTTGTACGGATCGCACGGCTCCCGGCATCCAGCGACCATGACCCCGACGCGAGCGGCCGGGGTGATGTGCCTGACCATGCTGATCTGGCCGGTCGTCGAGCTCGTGGCGAAGTTCCTGTTGCGGCCATACTCGCCCTTCCAGATCGTCTGGATGCGGTATGGCACGCACCTGCTGCTGATGGTCGTGCTCTGGGCGCCCGGAGGTGCCGGAAGGCTCGTGCGCACCCGGCGGCCAGGTCTGCACATCGTCCGCGGCCTGATGATGCTGGGGATGCCGGCGTTCTTCGTCTTCTCGCGGATCGGACTCTCGCTCGACGCGAGCCTGTCGTTGTTCTGGATCGCGCCGCTCCTTGCGATGATGCTCGGGGTCCTGCTGCTG
Organism: Candidatus Methylomirabilota bacterium; assembly: GCA_035493355.1. Classification (GTDB taxonomy): domain Bacteria; phylum Chloroflexota; class Limnocylindria; order QHBO01; family QHBO01; genus CF-167. The sequence goes on along the minus strand of DATJIJ010000026.1, from coordinate 1,770 downwards.
GGCGAGCGCGTGCGCGCCTGGCAGTGGCTGGTCGTCACGATCGCCTATCTGGGAGTGCTGGTGGCGCTGGGGCCCTTCGCCGTGACGCGGAGCTGGGCGGGGATCTTCTCGCTGCTCATGGCCGGCTGCTTCGCGGCGTACCTGGTGCTGACGCGTTACATGCGCGACGAGTCCGCGGCGAGCCGGCTCTTCTACACGGCGCTGGTCGTTTGGGCATCGCTCTGCCCCTTCGTGCCCTCGTTCTGGAGGACGCCGTCCGTGGCCGACCTGGCCATCATGGTCTCGATCGGGATCCTGGGCTTCTTCTTCCTCCTCGGGCTCGACAAGGCACTCGACGCGGCGCCGGCTGCCTGGGTCGCCCCCTTCACGCTGGTCACGCCGATCTGGACGGTGGCGATCGACGTCGCCCTGAGGGGGCAGCCGCTCATGCGGCACACCATCGCCGGAATGGTCGTGCTCCTGGGGGCCGGCCTCGTGCTTCTGTGGTCGGGACGAGCGCCTCTCCGCCGTCCCGCCGGGGCCGGGAGGTGAACTCGGCGAGCCCGCCCGGGTAACCTCGACGCAGAAGCCCTTTTCGGGCAGGCACGATGCCCGAACGGCCGCCGCGCCAGTCCTGCGACTGCGCTACAAGAAGGACCTCGCACCACGAGGGCAGAGCGTGAAGGAAGCTTTCCTTCTGCGTCGGCTCGCGCTAGAGTAGCGGCCGGCCGGGTCCTCCCGGCCGATATGTCAGCCCCCTTCCGCACCGACGAGGGCGCGCGCAGCACTTCGTGACCGGCGTCATCTCCCCGGTCCGGACGGTCGGGATTCTCCTCGTGGTGGTCGCTGTCACTTCCTCGGCAACATGGTGGTGGACGTCGCCCGCCCGCAGGGTCACCGTGCTGGAGACCGCGATCCCGGCCGAGATGTGGGCGCTGTGGGAGATCCGCGAGGTCCGCTCCGGCGCCGTCTCGCTGGAGCGAAAGCTCACGATGGTCGCGACGGACCTCGACCAGGCGGCCTGTCAGCTCGGTGTCGAGCGACGGGTCCGGTCCGTCAGCGACAACATCTCGGGACTGGAGAGCCACGCGCTGGAAGACCGCGTGCTCTTCGGAACCGAGCGCGAGAACCTCCTCTTCCTGTACGTCTGCCGGCGTCAGGGAGAGGCCTGACCGCTCCTCCTACTGCACCTTCACCGTCTTGGCGACGGACGGCACGCCGTTGCCGTTCAGGATGAACAGCATGTAGTACGGCGAGCCCGCACGATTCAGGAGCTACGAGCCATGCTGCGCCTCGACCCCGTCGAGCCAGGCGGCGACGGCCTGCAGGTGTAGGTCGACCAGCGCATCGATCTCGGTAGGAACAGTCTTCCCGTGAGTGTGGCAATAGGCACCGACGGTTGCGTCGATGTCGAACCATATCGTCGCCATCGTTCCAGGGTCCATCTCGTCGACGTCCGCGCGCCGCGCGCTGCGCTCATCGACGTCGTGGGAGGGATCGATCCGCTCCAGGATCGCGACCATCCGGTCGTACAGCTCGCCGTAGCGCTCGGCCATGGCGAAGTAGGGCGCAAGACCTTGCACGGTGAGGAAGTCGTCCACGACGCCGGCCGTGCCGTAGGTGCCCGCGGTCTGCGGATGGGGGGTCAAGTGGCCGAAGCTCTCGTCACCTTCGGGTGAGATCCAGCGCGCCAGCGGGTAGAGGCGGCAGGCCAGCGGGCGGTCGGGGTGCACGGTGCAGCCGCGCGGTCCGAGGAAGACGCAGCCGTGATCGTCGGGCCGGGTCTGGAGC
>DATJIJ010000025.1:0-23047 GCA_035493355.1 Candidatus Methylomirabilota bacterium | reverse complement strand
CAACGGGATGCGCGTCATTCGCGGCAACGATGCGGTGGACATTCGCTACCGCGACGAGGGAGGGGAGCGCCAGGCATGGGGCCTGGAACGGACTCGCTTCGACACGACCCTCGCGGCGCACGCGGTCGCGAGCGGGGCGCGGCTGATGGAGCACACGTCCTTCGTCGACGTCCGGTGGAGCGGTGGCGTGGAGGGGATCGGCGGGCGTGTCGAGCGGGCGACCGTGCGCACGCCGGAGGGCAAGCGTGGCGTCCGCTGCCGTTGGCTGATCGGGGCCGATGGAGCGCGCTCCCGGGTCAGCCAGCGAATCTCCGTGGAAAGCGGCGTGCTGATGCCCCGGCGGCTCGGGCTGGTGGCGCACTACGAGGGCGTCCCCGACCTGGTCGAGCACGGCGAGATGCACGTTGGCCCGGGCTGGTACGTCGGGCTGGCGCCGCTGGCCGGCAGCCGGATCAACGTCGGGATGGCGCTGCCACTGAACGGCGACAAGCGCCCGGCGGAGGAGCGTTTCGCCGCCGCCATCGAGGGGATCCCCGCCGTCGCCGAACGGCTGCAGGGCCGCAGGCGGCTCACGCCGATCATCGGTGCATCACCAATCGGGCACCGTGTCCGGCGCGTCGCTGGAAAGGGCTGGATGCTGGTCGGGGACGCTGCCGGGTTCATCGATCCATTCACCGGCGAGGGGATCTACCGCGCCCTGCGATCGGCCCGTGCGGCAGCCGAGGCGCTCGACGAGCTGGACGACGGCGCGGCCGCTCGGTACCTCGCCGCGCGACGCCGCGCGTTCGCCGCCAAGGACGCGCTCACCTGGCTGGTCCAGGGGATGCTCGCCTCCCCGCCGCTGATGGGTTATGCACTGCGTCGCCTTGCATCGCGGCCGGGAACTGCCGCTCGACTGGGCAGCGCCCTGGGCGACTGCCGGCCGGCGAGCGACGCCCTGTCGCCGCTCTTCCTGGCGCAGGTGCTGTGGCCATGAAGAGCCACGTCCAGATCCAGATCGACGCGCCGCTGGAGCGCATCTTCCCATTGGCGGCGGAGGTCGAGCGCTGGCCGGAGCGGCTGCCCCACTACCGCTACGTCCGTCGCCTGCCCGTCGAGAACGGGGAGCGACGGTTCGCGATGGGTGCGCGCCGTGGCCCAATCCCGGTGCGCTGGGAGGCGATCCAGCGGCCACTCCCCGACGAGCGGCGGATCGAGTTCACGCACACCGGCGGCGTGACCCGCGGGATGCAGGTGGCCTGGCGCTTCGAGCCGCACGACCAAGGCTGGGACGTCAGCATCGAGCACGAGCTGGACCTTGGCTGGCCGCTGATCGGCGGCTTCGCCGCGGAGCGGGTGATCGGCCCACACTTCGTGGAGGCAATTGCTCGGCGCACGCTGCGGCGCGTGAAGCACCTGGCGGAGGCAGGCTCGTGAGAAGGGTGGCGGTGACGGGGATCGGGGCCGTGACTCCCATCGGCTCCGGCGCGGATGGGCTCTGGGCCGGCGTGCTCGCCAACCGCTCCGCGGTGCAGGCGATCGATCGCTTCGACGCGTCGCCCTTCCCGTCCCGCATCGCGGCGCAGATCAACGACTTCGTGGCCACGGACCACTTCGACGCCAAGCGTGCAAGGCGGCTCGACCGGTTCAGTCAGCTCTCGGTTGCCGCCGCGCGGATGGCCATCGGCCAGTCCTGCCTGACCGATGCCAATCGCTCCGACGGCCGCACCGGTGTCTGGATCGGGTCGGCGCTGGGCGGCGTCGCCTTCGGGGAGGAGCAGCACGCCGCCTACGTCCTGGGCGGGGTCCGAGCCGTCGCCCCAACCCTGGCGACCGCAGTCTTCGGTGGAGCAGGGGCGAGCAACGTGGCGATCGACCTGGGCATTCGCGGGCCGGCAATGGGCAACGCGAACTCGTGCGCGTCGGGGGCCGTCGCCATCGGTCAGGCCTTTCAGGCTGTTCGAGCCGGGATCGTGGACGTCGCGGTGGCCGGCGGTGCCGAGGCGCCACTCGCTCCCTTGACCCATGGCGCGTTTGCCATGATCCGCGTCCTCTCGCAGCGCAACGACGACGCCGCCACCGCCTCCCGGCCCTTCGATCGCGACCGCGACGGGTTCGTGATGGCCGAGGGCGCGGCGGCGCTCGTGCTGGAGGCCTGGGAGTCGGCCGAGCGGCGGGGCGCGACGATCCTCGGCGAGGTCGCCGGGTTTGGCGCCTCGACCGATGCCTACCACCTGACCGCGCCGCTCCCCTCCGGCGAGGCGGCCGCGGCTGCCATCACCGCGGCTCTCGCCGATGCCGGGGTCGCCGCCGCGGAGATCGGCTACGTCAACGCGCATGCCTCGAGCACGCAGCTGAACGAGCTTGCCGAGGCGAAGGCGTTCCACCTGGCACTCGGAGCGCACGCCTCGACCGTGCCGGTCTCTGGCACGAAGGGTCTGTACGGCCATGCGCTGGGGGCAAGCGGTGCGATCGAGGCGGCGATCACCGTGACGGCGCTCCGCAACGGCCTGCTGCCGGGAACCTGCAACCTCGTCAACCTGGACGAGCACTGTGAGCTCAACGTCCTGCGTGAGCCGTTGCAGGTGTTGCCGGCGGTTGCCCTGTCGACCTCGTTCGGCTTCGGCGGCATGAACGCGGCGCTGGTCCTGCGAGCGGTCTAGTCCGTATCCTTCGCGAACCATGATCGATCTTCCGAACGCAACCCATACGGTCGTGATCGGCGCCGGGCAGGCCGGGTTGATCATGAGCCACCACCTGCGCGAGGCCGGCCGCGAGCATCTCGTCCTGGAGCGTCGCGAGCAGCTGGGTGGAGGCTGGCGGGACCGCTGGGATGGCTTCCAGCTGGTGACCCCCAACTTCGTGACGGGCCTTCCCGGCTTTCCGTATGACGGTGGCGACCCGGATGGCTTCATGCCCCGTGACAAGATCGCCGGACGGGTCGCCGCGTATGCCGGAGTGATCAACGCGCCGGTGGCGCTGGGAACGAACGTCAGGCGGCTCGCCGCCGATCCAGCATCGCCGGGCAGCTTCTTGGTCGAAACGAATCGCGGCAGCGTGCTGGCCCAGGAGGTCGTGGTCGCAACCGGAGGGTTCCACCGGCCTCGTATCCCCGCCACCGGGCTTGACCCGGCGATCCACCAGCTCCACGCGCACGACTACCGCAACGAGGCTCAGCTCCCACCCGGGGGCGTGCTGCTCGTCGGGTCGGGGCAGACCGGTGTCCAGCTGGCCGAGGAGCTCCAGGAGGCGGGCCGTTCAGTGACGCTTTCGGTCGGACACTGCGGGCGGGTGCCGCGCCGCTATCGCGATCGCGACATGTTCTGGTGGCTGCGCAGCCTCGTGAACGATGGGCCGCGCATCGGAGTCGAGCTGCCGAGCGTCGAGGAGCTGCCCGATCCGCGCGCGCGATTCGCGTGCAACCCGCACCTCTCGGGGCACGGTGGCGGCCATGACACGAACCTGCGGCGCTTCGCGGCGCAGGGGATCCGGCTCGTCGGCCGGTTTCAGTCGGCGGAGGGCCGCCGCGCGCAGTTCGCTGCCGACCTCTCCGCCAACCTTGCCTTCGCCGATTCGTTCTTCGACCAGCGGTTCAGGGACCTCCTCGAGCGCTTCGCCGAGCGCGCGGGACTCGACCTCCCGCCCGACGACCGCGAGCCATTCGGTTTCGAGCCGCCCGAGGTCACGCAGCTCGACCTGCAGGCCGACGGCATCTCGACGGTGATGTGGACCACCGGCTACGCCGCGGACTACGGCTGGCTCGACCTCCCGGTGCTCAACGAGCTCGGGGTCCCTCGTCACGTCGGGGGGATCAGCGAGGTGCCCGGCCTCACCTTCATCGGCCTCCTGTGGCAGCGCAACCAGGCGTCTGCCAACTTCGTCGGCGTCGCGAGCGACGCGGACTACCTCGCCTCGCGCTGGACCTGAGGTGTCCGAGCTCTCGGAGCTGCTCGATGCGGCCGAGGCGCTTGCCGCCCGAGGGCGACCGATGGCACTCGCAACCGTGGTCGCCACCCGGGGCTCGACGTACCGTCGTGCCGGTGCCCGCCTCCTGGTTCCGCTTGAGGGCGAGCCCATAGGGAACATCAGCGGCGGCTGCCTGGAGGGGGACGTGGCGCGGATCGGACGCGAGGTGATCGCGGCCGGAGAGCCTCGCCTTGTCGAGTTCGACATGACCGCCGACGACGACGCGGTGTGGGGATACGGCCTGGGCTGCAACGGGGCGATCGAGCTGTTCGTCGAGCCGACTGCCGGGGCGCTCGAGTCCGTTGGGGCGCTGCGCTCAGGCGAGGGCGCCTGCCTCGTGATCCCGCTGACCGGCGCAGCCGCCGGATCGCACCTGCTCGAGACCGATGGCGCCGCCGCGGCGGCGCTCCGCGACGGCCGGCCGACGGTGCAGGAGGTGGACGGCGAGCGCATCTACCTCGAGCCGCTGGTGGCTCCGATGCGACTGTTGGTCTGCGGCGCCGGCCACGACGCGATCCCGCTCGTCCGCCAGGCGGTCGAGCTAGGTTGGCGGGTGGTGGTGGTGGATGTCCGCCACGCCCTGCTCACCCCTGAGCGGTTTCCCGGCGCCGATTTCGCCGACCCGGACCTCGCCGAGGCTGCCTCGTCCCTGGCCGCGGATGAGCGCACGGCGGTCATCCTCATGAGCCACAACTACCTGCGGGATATCGCCTACCTGCGCTCGTTCCTCGGTGCGCCACTGGCGTACCTCGGCGTGCTGGGACCGCGCGGCCGGACCGAACAGATGCTGGCCGAGATCGGCGCGCCAGAGGCCATTGCCCGCATCCACGCGCCGGCCGGCCTGGACATCGGAGCCGATGGACCGGAAGAGGTCGCACATGCCGTCGCGGCCGAGATCCTCGCGGTCATCCACGACCGTCGTGGGGAGCCGTTACGGGACCGGCCAGGCCCCATCCACGATCCGCGCTAACCGCCGATGTAGCTCATCTCCACCTTCGGGAGCGCCACGGTCTCGGCGGACCGGATCTCCGAATACCGGTCATCGCGCACCTCCCAGATGCGTCGCACTGCGGCCTCGATGTCATCGTCGGAGGCCCCGGCGCGCACCAGTGCGCGCAGGTCGTGGCCGGTCGTGGCGAAGAGGCAGGTGTACAGCTGCCCGTCGGCCGAGAGGCGGGCGCGGTTGCAGTCCCCGCAGAACGGGCGGCTGACCGAAGCGATGATCCCGATCTCTCCGCCGCCATCGGCGTAGCGGAAGCGCTCCGCCACCTCGCCTCGGTTCGTGGGCGCCATCGGCTCCAGGGGAAACTCCGCCCCGATCGTGGCGAGGATCTCGTCGGCGCTGATCACCTCGTCCAGGCGCCAGCCGTTCGAGTGGCCGACATCCATGTACTCGATGAAGCGCAGGATGCGGCCGGTCCCGCGGAAGCGACGTGCCATCGGCAGGATCGCGTGCTCGTTCCAGCCGCGCTTCACGACCATGTTCAGCTTGATCGGCCCCAGGCCGGCGGCCTCCGCGGCCTCGATCCCGGCGAGCACCCTCGAGACGGGGACGCCGGCGTCGTTCATGCGCATGAAGGTCGCGTCGTCATCGGCGTCCAGGCTGATCGTGACCCGATCCAGTCCAGCGGCCTTCAGCTCGGCGGCGTGCTCCGGCAGCAGGACCCCGTTCGTGGTCAGCGTCAGGTCTCGGACCCCCGGGATCGCGGCCAGGGTGCCGACCAGGGCCGGTAGCTCGCGTCGCACGAGCGGCTCGCCGCCGGTCAGGCGCACCTTCTTGACGCCGAGGCGGGTGAAGATCGCCACCAGACGCGCGATCTCCTCGAAGGTGAGCAGCTCGGCGCGCGGCAGGAACGCATGGTCCGGGCCGAAGACGGCGCGCGGCATGCAGTAGACGCAGCGGAAGTTGCAGCGGTCGGTGACGCTGATGCGCAGGTCGTGCAGCGGGCGCCCGCGGGTGTCGCGCGGCAGCATCGGGAGTGGCTCGGGCATCAGGCGGAGATCCTAGCCCCGGTCGGGGACGAGTGCGTCCAGCGCCTCGGGAAGGGCCGCGAGGTCGGTCAGATCGGCTGCGCGTGGGAGGTCGCTTCGCTCCGCGAGGCGGTTGATCCAGACGCAGCGCAGGCCGAGCCGCGCACCAGGCTCGATGTCGTGGAAGAGCGAGGCAGCCACGTGCACGTGCCGATCCCGATCCGCCCCGGTCTGGGCGAAGAAGGTCTCCCAATGCCGCGCCGCGGGCTTGTAGGAGCCGATCTCGGAGGCCACCACGCGGAGGTCCACCGGCACGCCGATCGCACGCAGCGACTGGTCGAGGAAGTCGGGGTCGGTGTTCGAGAGGATGCCGATCCGCCACCCTCGTCGCCGCAGCTCAGCGAGGGCGGCAGGCACCTCGGCGAAGACCGGCCAGGCAGGCAGGGACGCGCCCAGGGCGTCCTCCTCACCCATCGGCACCTCGAGGTGGGCGATGGTCGCGACGCTGGCCAGGGACTCCGCCATGACGTCGCGGTAGGCGAGCCCACGCCCGGCCTGCACCGCTGGCTCGAGCTGGTGATAGAGGGCCAGCAGCTGGTCGGCGTCGGCATCCGGCCAGAGGCGGGCGAGCGAGCCGCGGATGCCGCCCATCCAGTCGATGAGCGTGCCGTAGCAGTCGAAGGTGGCCCATCGGTCGCTCATGGATGCGAGTCTAGGTGCCGAGGCAGGACCCGATTCATGCGTGGCGTGGCAGCATGTTCGCCCATGGACCCAAACGAGGAGCTGCTCCAATCGCTGCGTGCCTCGGTCGGGCCGGGGCATGTCCTCACCGATGCCGATGTGCGGGCCACCTACGAGACCGATTGGACCCGCCGCTGGCATGGCGATGCGCTGGCGGTCGTGCGTCCCGCCTCGGCCGACGAAGTGATTGCTGTGCTCGTCACGTGCGCCGCAGCGGGCGCGGCTGTCATCGCGCAAGGTGGCAACACCGGGCTGGTGGGGGGCTCTGTCCCGCGGGGAGTGGCAGCCGGCCCGCAGGTCGTCCTCTCGACGCTCCGCCTCCGCGACCTGGAGCCTGTGGACGCGATTGCGGGCGAGGTGACCGTGGGATCGGGCGTGACCCTTGCGGCCCTCCAGGCCCATGTGCGGGCCAGTGGCTTCGACTTCGGCGTGGATCTCGGAGCAAGGGATTCGGCCACGGTGGGCGGGATGATCGCCACCAACGCCGGGGGCATCCACGTCCTGCGCCATGGACCGATGCGCGCGCAGCTGCGGGGCCTCGAAGCGGTGCTCGCCGATGGCAGTGTCGTACGGCGCCTCCCCGGCATGGTCAAGGACAACACCGGCTATCACTTCCCCTCGCTGCTGGCCGGAAGCGAAGGCACCCTCGCCGTCATCACGCGCGCTCATCTGCACCTCGTGGCGAGCAAGCCGCGACGCGCAGTGGCGCTGCTCGGCATGGCCCAGGTGGCAGAGGCGGTCGAGCTGGCCGGCGACCTGCGGCGGTCGATGCCCGAGCTGGCTGCCGCGGAGCTCTTCTTCGACGAGGGGATGGAGCTTGTACTGCGCCACGCTCATGTCGACCGGCCGTTTGGCGGACGCCATCCGGCCTACCTGCTCCTGGAGGCAGACGGGGAGACAGATCCAACCGATCTCCTGGCGGACGCGATCACCCAGGCCAACGGCGTGACGGACGCAGTGGTGGCAGGCGACGAGGCCGGGCGGGCGCGGCTATGGGCGCTGCGCGAGCGGCATACCGAGGCGATCGGTGCGGAGGGCGTCGCGCACAAGCTCGACGTGGCGGTGCCGGTCTCGCGGTTGGCGGAATTCGTGGCCCGCGTGCGTCGCGACGTCGAGGGGGCGAGCCCCGGCTCGGCGACCTACCTCTACGGGCATGTCTGCGAGGGAAACCTGCATGTCGGGATCATCGGTCCAGCGCCTGATGACGAGGCCGTCGACGACGCGGTGCTGCGCCTCACCGTCGAGCTGGGCGGCTCGGTGAGCGCCGAGCATGGGATCGGTGCCGCCAAGGTTGGCTGGCTGGAGGCGGATCGCGGAGTGGCGGACGTAGCCGCCATGCGGGCCATCAAGCGGGCACTCGACCCCAACTGGATGCTGAACCCAGGGGTGCTGCTGCGCGAAGGTGGATGACATGCGAATATCCGCGCCGTATCCTCGCGGCTCCGCCCCATTTACCCGAAGGGAGACCGGTTTGTACAAGTTCCTGGACATCCACGATGGCTTCTTCGGCACCACCGCCGAGCAGCTGCAGGCCGCACACGACGCCGACCTGGCCATCGAGGCCGATGAGGGCGTGCATTTCGAGAAGGCCTGGCTCGACCCGGACAGCGGCAAGGTCTTCTGCCTCTCGAGCGGCCCGTCGAAGGAGGCCGTGATGCGCATCCACCAGCGCGCCGGCCACCCGACGGGGCAGGTCTACCTCCTGACCGTGGAGGTCTGACCCTCAGCTGGTCTTGGTGACGGCCTCGTTGAAGAGGAGTCCCAGCACCCGGGCCACGGTGGGGAAGGCGTGGATCGTGTCGGCCAGGACGCTGAGCGGCGTCTGGAGCTTCACGGCGAGCACCGCCTCGTGGATCGCCTCGCTGACGCTCGGCCCTGCCATGAAGACCCCGGCCAGCGTTCCGGTGCCGCGATCGATCACGATCGTGACATGGCCCTCCGCTTCCGCGACCTCGCCCTTGGCGGTCGTCGCCAGGTCGCTGGTCAGCTCCTCTGCCTCGATGCCTCGCTCACGCGCCTGCCCGAGCAGGAGGCCCACCGAGGCGCTCTCCGGATCGGTGTAGACCGCGCGGGGGACGGCGCTGAAGTCCGGTGTGACGTCCTCGCCCAGGGCAATCCGCGCCGTGAGCTCCCCCTCGTAGTGGCTGACATGGGTGTGCATCTCCGGTCCCGCCGGGTCGCCGGCCACGAAGAGCCCGGGTGCCAGGCGCAGCTGGGCATCCGGCTGGAGCCTGCCCGACGAGATGTCGACGCCGACGCTGTCGAGGCCGATGTCCGCCAGCGGCAGCTCGCGACCGATCGCCAGCAGGACCGCGGCGCCTTCCACGCCCGAGCCGTCGTCGAGGTCGAACCGATGTCTCCCGTCCTCGCCGGCCCCGGCATGCGCCGCCACGGCACGGGCGCCGGTGTGGATCGTCACGCCATCGCGCTCGAGTCCCTTCGCCACCGCCGCCGAGCTGCGCTCGTGGTCGTGCGGCAGGATCCGCGCGCTCGGCACCACCAGGGTCACCGGCACGCCGTAGCGGGCGTACGCCTGCGACAGCTCGACCCCGGTTGGCCCCGCGCCGAGGATGACGAGGCTCGCCGGCAGCTCGCGGGCAGAGGTCGCGTCGCGGTTCGTCCAGAACGGAATCTCGGCCAAGCCGGGCAGATCCGGCACCTTGCTCGTCGAGCCGAGCGCCAGGATCACGGCGCCAGCCTCGAGCCGATGCTCGGCATCGTCGTGCGTGACGACGACTCGCCCCGGACCGTCGAGGCGGCCGCTGCCCCGCATCGGGACCGCTCCCGCCTTGCGGAGGTCCTCGAAGTGGCGCGTGTCATCCGGGTAGTCGATGCCCTCGCGGCTGATCATCCAGTCCCGTCGCTTCGAGGCTCTTGGCCACGGGTAGTCGCCTCCGGCGGCGTGCACCGCTGCCGAGTGGAGGAGCGACTTGGAGGGGATGCAGGCGAAGAACGGGCAGGCGCCCCCGAAGAGGTCGCGGTCGACGATCGCCACCGACGCGCCCAGCGACCGCGCCTTGAACGCCGCCGCCTCGCCGGCCGGGCCGGCGCCGATGATCACGAGGTCGAATCTGTCCATTGGCGGAGCATTCTAGGGCGGCGTCTCCGCTGACCTAGGTGGACGAGCGCTCGCCTCCAATGAAGACCTGCGCGGGACGGATCTCCCCCAGGTGCAGGGCGAACGCCCCTTCGTGCTCCGCGTCCCAGGCGACGATGTCGGCATCGGCGCCCACCGCCAGCACCCCCTTCCTGCCGGTCAGTCTCAGGGCAGCGGCCCCGCCGGCCGTGGCCGCGGTCAGGGCCTCCTGGATGGTCATCTCGAGCACCGTGGCGCCGAGGCCGATCACGAGGGGCATCGCTCCCCAGGCGCCGAATGTGCCGGCATTGGCGTCGCTGGCCAGCGCGACGGTCACGCCGGCATCGAGCAGCGCCCTGGCTGGCGGCAGGCCGCCGCGCATCACGATCGCGGGACCCGGGAGCAGTGTCGCAACCGTCCCGGAGCGGGCCAGCGCGGCAACGCCGGCGTCGTCGAGCTGTTCAAGGTGGTCCGCGCTCGTCGCTCCCAGGCGAGCGGCGAGCTCGGCCCCGCCCGATCGGGTGAGCTGGTCGGCGTGCATCCGGATCCCGAGGCCCATCCCGGAGGCCGCGCCGAGGATCCGTTCCGTCGCCTCCTGCGAGAAGAAGCCCCGGTCGCAGAAGGCATCGCAGAATTGCGCGGCGCCGGCCGCGACGACGGCGGGGAGCATCTCGTCGGCAACGAGTGCGGCGTACTGCTCCATCGATCCGGCCTCAGGTGGAACGGCGTGCGCGCCGAGGAATGTGCGAATCACGGTGATCCCGACGCGTTCGGCCCCTTCGCCAATCAGGCGGAGGGCACGGAGCTCCTCCGAGGTGGAGAGGCCATAGCCGGACTTGCACTCGATGGTGGTGGTGCCGGCGGCCAGCTCGGCGCGCAGGCGGCCCTCGATCGCGGCAGCGAGGGCGTCGTCGGACGCCGCGCGGGTCGCCGCCACGGTGCGCAGGATCCCGCCACCGGTGTACGACGCGCCCGCCAGGCGGGCGGCTGCTTCGTCGGATCTGTCGCCCAGGAAGGCGGGGTGCGTGTGGGCATTCACGAGGCCGGGGGTTACCAGGGCCTCGGCCATGTCGCTGACGGCATCGGTCGCCGGCGCGTCAGCGCGCGCGCCGACCCACGTCACGCGCCCGTCCTGGGCGTGGATCGCCCATGGCAGCGGTCCGTCGTACGGTTGCGGCAAGAGGAGGCGGCCGCGCCCGGTGATCAGGAACGAACCGGCAGGCATCGGCCCAACCATAGCCCCTAGCCGATCTCCGGCTCGGCCACCGCCCGGCGGCGCGGCTCGCCGCGGAGGCGCAGCGTGGCGAGGACCAGCCCGACCAGGATCGTCCCGGCGCCGAGCAGCTGGATCGCGGATGGCGACTCGCCGAGGAGGAGCATCGCCAGCAGCACCGATCCGACTGGCTGGAGGGTGAGGATCACGCTGGTCAGCGCGGCGGGCAGCCGCGGCAGCGAGACGCTGATGATCAGCCAGCCAATGACCTGGGAGGTGAGCGCCAGGGTCAGCAGCCAGGCGTGCGCCGGCCAGGTCGGGACAAGGTTCACCTCCCCCAGGGGCAACCCGATCACCAGCGACGCCAGTGCGCCGATGAGGGTTGCGTCGAACAGCGGTCCGGCGGGGCGGCGGATGTCCGAGTTGCCGTGGCGGAGGACCAGCAGGAATGCGGCATACACGATTCCGACCACGATCCCCAGGATCACGCCCAGCCCGGGGTTCGAGCCATACGGGTCGGAGCCAACCACCCCCGAGATCAGCACGACCCCGACGAGCACCACCGGCAGCGCCAGCAGGGTCCGCCGCGGCGGTCGCTCGCCGAGGATCAGCCACGCCAGGATCGCCACGATCACGACCTGGGTATTGCCCAGAACGGTCGCGAGACCGGCACCCACGAGGGTGATGGTGTGGTGCCAGATGACGAGGTCGAGCGCCAGGAAGATGCCGGCCAGCATCGCCAGCCGCACCTGCGCGGCGGGTCTGGGCCCGTGCCTCCGCCGTTCGAGGTACGCGATCAGCCCAAGGGCGGGAAGCGCATAGGCGCAACGGAAGATCGCCGCCGTCGCCGGCTCGACGTGGGCGAGTCGGACGAGGATCCCCGAGAAGGCGATGGACATGGCTCCCAGCACCGCCGTCATGACGGGCCGATCGGCGAGGGTGCGGAAGAGCGAGGTGACCATCGCTGCGCAGGGTACTGGGTGCTTGCCGTAGGACGGGCGGCCGACGACACTTGCGCCGTGATCGAGACGCCGACCGGGACCGTCACCTTCCTCTTCACCGACGTCGAGGGCTCGACGCGCCTCGCGCAAGAGCTGGGGACTGGCTGGCCGCCGCTCCTGGAACGCCACCGCGAAATCGCGCGGGCGGCGTGGGAGGCCCAGCACGGCGTGGAGATCGGGACCGAGGGTGACTCGTTCTTCGTGGTCTTCACCACGGCTCCCCAGGCAATCGCCGCCGCCGTCGCCGCGCAGCGCGGCCTTGCCGCCGAGCCGTGGCCGGCCGGCAGCGAGATCCGCATCCGGATGGGCTTGCACACCGGTGAGGGGGTCCTCAGCGGCGGCTCGTACGTCGGCCTCGACGTGCATCGCGCGGCGCGCATCGCGAATGCCGGTCATGGCGGGCAGGTCCTGGTCTCGGCCACGACCGTTGCGCTCGCGGAGGGGTCGCTGCCTCCGGGCGTCACGCTGCGCGAGATGGGGGAGCATCGGCTCAAGGACCTCTCAAGGCCCGAGCGGATCTGGGACCTCGTGATCGAGGGGCTGCCGGCCAACTTCCCACCGCTCCGCACGCTGAACGCGGTGCCGAACAACCTGCCGACCCAGCTCACCTCCTTCCTTGGTCGCCAGCGCGAGATCGCTGAGGGCCGCCAGCTCCTGATCGATGGCCGGCTGCTGACCCTGACGGGACCGGGCGGCACCGGGAAGACGCGGCTCTCGCTCCAGCTCGCGGCGGACGCCATCGATCGCTACCCCGATGGGATCTACTTCGTGCCGCTCGGCACCATCAGCCAGTGGGACCTGGTCCTGCCGACGATCGCGCAGGCGATGGGACTGGTGGACCCGGGCACCCAGGCGCTCGACCGCCTGGTCGATCAGATCGGGTCGAAATCGGTCCTCCTCGTCCTCGACAACTTCGAGCAGGTGAACGACGCCGCTCCGCAGATCGCAGAGCTCCTGGCGCGGGCGCCGAAGATCTCGATCCTCGTCACCAGCCGCAGCCCGCTGCGTGTCTACGGCGAGCGTGAATATCCGGTCCCTCCCCTTGGGGTGCCGGATCCAAGGCACCTCCCGGACTTCGAGCAGCTCTCCACCTACGAATCGGTCGCGCTCTTCATAGAGCGGGCGATGGCGGTGCGCCCCGACTTCGCCGTCACGAGCGCGAACGCGCCCGCCGTGGCAGAGATCTGCGTGCGCCTCGACGGCCTGCCCCTCGCGATCGAGCTGGCCGCCGCACGGGTTCGGGTCCTCACTCCGCAGGCGATCATGGAGCGCCTGGGCGACCGGCTGAACCTCCTCTCCGGCGGGTCTCGCGACCTCCCCGAACGCCAGCAGACGCTGCGCGGCGCGATCGCCTGGAGCCACGATCTCCTCGACGAGGCCGATCAGCGCGTCTTCGCGCGGTTCGCGGTCTTCGCAGGAGGCGCCAGGCTCGACGCGATCGAGACGGTGGTCTTCGGTCGCGACGATCCCACGGACCCACTCGACGCCATCGCCTCGCTCGTCGATAAGAGCCTCATTCGCCAGGAGAGCGAGCCCGGCGGGGAGTCGCGGTTCCGCATGCTGAGCACGATCCGCGAATACGCGATGGAGAGGCTGGCGGAGCGCGGCGAGGCCGAGGAGCTGCGGGAACGCCACGCCGCCTGGGTGGTGTCGCTGGCCGAGGAGAGTGCTCCCCGGGTGTTCGGCGAGGAGCAGCGCCCGGTCCTGGATCGCTATGAGATGGAGCACGACAACATCCGGGCCGCATTGGCCTGGGCGGCCGAGTCGGGCCACACCGAGACCGCCCTCCGGCTCCTGGCATCCACGTGGCGCTTCTGGCAGATGCGCGGCTTCCTGGCCGAAGCCCGCGAGACCGCCGAGCATGTCCTGGCGCTCCACGACAGCGAGGACCTTCCGGATGCTCGTGGCGCCGCGCTCGAAGCGGCCGGAGGAATCGCCTACTGGCAGGCCGACATCGACGCGTCGCGGACGTGGTACGGCGAGGCACTCGACCTCGCTCGGGCATCCGGCGATCTGCCACGGATCGCCAACGCCGTCTACAACATGAGCTTCACCTACTCGTTCAGTGAGCTGAGCGAGGCAGACGCGGTCAAGGCTCGGGAGATCGCGACCGAGGCGGTGGACCTGTTCCGTGAACTGGGCGAGGAGGGCGGCACCGCCCGTGCTCTGTGGGGACTCTCAACCGCGGAGTTCTACGCCCGCAACTACCCGCGGGCCGCCGAGCTCGCCGGCGAGGCACTCGAAATCTTCCGGCGCCTCGGGGACCGCTTCATGACGGGCTGGGCGCTGTATCTGCTGGCCGGCAGCAACCTGACGATGGACAAGGCCGCCGCGCGCCGGTACCTCGAAGAGGCGCTGCCCATCTTTGTCGAGAACGAGGACAAATCGGGCTATGGGCTGCTGTTCGATGCCTTCGGCACGCTCGAATGGGCGAATGGGAACGTGGCCGTGGCGCTGAAGCTCGCCGGCTATGCCACCGCCACCGAACGGAGCACCGGCACCGGTCTCGCAGAGGTGAACCGAGAGTTCGCGGGCTTCTATCCAGAGACGCTGGTGGATGACCCGGCGAATGCCGCCGCCTTTGCGGAGGGCCAGCACCTGGACCTCGAGCAGGCGACGGCGCTCGCGCTCCATCGTGCCTAGGCCGGACGCTCAGCTCGGGGCGGCGAGGTCCCGGCGCGGGAACATCCACAGGGCATAGGCCACGGGAATCACGATCGCGACCGTCAGGATCACGAAATCGATCGGATCGGTCTTGCCTGTCAGGATCTTGCCAGGGTTGAAGTGGTGGAAGAGCGAGTACTGCTGCGACCAGGAGACGTCGCGCCACAGCGAGCCGAGGATCTCCAGGAAGTAGTTGACGAGCAGGTAGGCCATCGTCAGACCGAGTGCCGGGGAATGGCGGTCGAAGCTGACCGATGCCGCCAGGCCGAACGCCGCGAACGCCGACCAGAGCATGAGCCCGTTGAGAAAGACGAGCGGCATCTGGCCCAGGTCGAGCTCGTCGCCGACGCCCTGGATCGCGACGCCGATCAGCTGTCCGCCGAGCAGCGCCAGCATCACCACCGCCACGAGCGTCGCCGAGGCGGCAGCCAGGGTCAGGTACAGCGCGCGCCGGGAGATCGGCTTCGAGAGGAGGACCTCGAGCGTTCCGGCCTCGCGCTCTCCAGCGATGGCGCCCACCGTCGAGCCGACGGCAAAGATCCCGACGAAGGCAATCGCCAGCGGGTGCTGGAGACCAAGGGTCAGCGCCCCCGGGAGCGTGAAGAGCGACCCGGATCCGAAGTTCAGCAGCTCCTTCGGGAAGGCGCCCGAATTGGCGAGCTCCTTGAAGGCGCCCGCGAACTGGACGTAGATGATTGGGATCAGGATTCCCCAGCCGATCGAGGCCACCGCCACGGCGGCGAGCCGGACGCTGTTCCAGCGCAGGGTCTGGAGGTAGACGCGCAGATTCATCCGCGCTCCTCCTCGCTCGCGTCGTCGCCGGCGTAGTACTCGAGGAACGCTTCTTCCAGGCGAGCCGGCTCGATCGTCAGGTCCTCGAGCGACGGCGAGGCGATGGCGCGCACGAAGCCGGAGACGTCGCCCTGCAGCGTCGCGCGCATTCGGTCTCCGACCACCTCGATGTCGGCCAGGCCCGGGATGCCGGCCAGATCCGGGGCCACGCCGCGCCAGCGCAGCTCCACCTTCTTCTTGCGCCGCGCCAGCAGTTCGTCGACGTTCTGGAGTGCCATGAGATGGCCCGAGCGGATGATCGCGACCCGGTCGCAGATGCGTTCCACCTCGGAGAGGACGTGGCTCGAGAAGAACGTGGTCCGGCCCTTGGCGCGCTGGTCGTCCATGAGCGCGTAGAAGGCGTGTTGCATCAGGGGGTCGAGCCCCTCGGTCGGCTCGTCGAGGATGGCCAGCTCCGGATCGTGCTGGAGCGCCTGGATCACGCCGATCTTCTGGCGCATCCCGCGCGAGTAGTCGCGCACCTTGCGGCGCAGGACCGCCTTGGACAGCTGGAGGCGTTCGCACAGCTCCTCGCGCAGCGGCGCGCCGCGGTCCTGGAGATCGGCGAGGTACTCGAGCGCATCGGCTCCGCTGAGGGAGTCGTACAGCGCAATCCCGCCGGGGAGGTAACCGGTTCGGCGCCGGATCTCGACCGAGTCGGCGACGACGTCCAGGCCGAGGACCCTCGCCGAGCCGCGGGTCGGATGCAGGAATCCGAGGAGGGTGCGGATCATCGTCGACTTGCCCGCACCATTGGGTCCGAGGAAGCCGAAGATCTCGCCCGCCCTGACGTCAAGGGTCAGGTCATTCAGGGCCTCGACGTTGCCGTAATGCTTGGTCAGGCCATCGGTGGCGATGACCGCCTGAGACGTGCCCTCCGGCTCAGCCTGCATGCGGGGCAATCTACACCGATGCCGCCTCGCCGCGAGGGCTTAGCGGTCGACGCGTACGGCGCGCCACACCGAGCGCAGGCTGGCGCGCTGCCCGTACAGCAGGACGCCGGCGGAGTAGATCCGAGCCGCGGTCCACAGGGCGGCAGCCAGGAAGACGACCATGAGTCCCGCCGCGACGGCCCACTCCCACGGGGCGACGCTGGAGATGAGCATCCGCATCGGCAGCATGTAGGGGCTGAAGAAGGGGATGAGCGAGACGACCTTGACCCATGCCGCCTCGGGCGTACTGAGGGCGATGAACGAGGCGAAGTAGCCCCCCATGCCGATGAAGAGCATTGGTCCCGTGGCTTGCTGGACGTCCTCGGTGCGACTCGCCAGCGAGCCGAGGCCGGCGTAGAGCAGCGAGTACAGGGCGAACCCCCCGACGAAGAAGACGCCGAATGGCGCGAGGACCAACAGGTTGACGTCCTCGAGCGGCGCCCCGGCTTTGTCGCCGAGGAGGTACTGCGCGACGGCCCCTTGGGCCAGCAGTCCGACCAGCGCCGCGGCGACCACGACGACGTACTGGGTCAGGCCCGCCGCCCCGTTGCCGATGACCTTTCCGGCCAGCAGCTGCCGCGGGGTTGCGGCGGTCACGAGCAGCTCCATCACCCGGCTGCTCTTCTCCTCGGCCACGCTCGTCGCCACCCACTGGCCATAGGTGATCACCGCCATGAAGGTGAGGATCACGAGCGCGTAGGCGAGGATGTAGTTCGCCCCGAAGTTGTCTTCGAGGCTGTGCGAATTCGGGTCCAGCGGCGTCACTTGCCACGGCGTCTCGGCGAAGATGTGGCCGGCCTCGGACGGCTCCACTCCGGCCCGCCGCAGCCGGTCGCCGATGTTCACCTGGATCACCGCCTGGCGCACCGCGAAGAGCCGCTGGTCGGTGCCACTGGCATCGGTCAGCGCCTCGAACGAGAGCTCGCCGTCAGCGGCGCGGGTGACGGTCAGGAGGCCGTCGATCCTGCCGGCGCGGACATCGGCATCGGCCGCGGCCGGGTCATCGGCTGCCGAGATCTCGTACCGGGCCTTCCCGTCCGCATTCAGGAGCTGGTTCATCGTGGTCGCGGTGGTGGAGGCGAGCTGCACATCGGTAGAGTGCACCGCGACCGTCGTGGTCTCGTCGCCGGTGATGAGCCGCCCCAGCACCGGCAGCAACGCGATTCCGATGCCGACCACCGCCAGGAAGGCGGTGACGATGACGAACGTTCGGCTCGCCGTGCGCTGCCGGTATTCGCGCCGGGCGATGTGCCAGGCGTTGGGCAGGAGGCTCACGATTCCGTCTCCGCTGGCGCTTCCCTGGTGGGGGCGGCCAGATGACGGTCCTCCTCGGCCAATGCGGGCCGCCCGACGTGCTCGATGAAGATCTCCTCGAGCGATGGCTCGCCGATCTCGAAGCGCGTCACCCGCTCGCCGCGATCAAGAGCCGCCCGGAGTATCAGCTCGGGATCGGCGCCGGCGGGAACTCCCAGTTCTACGAAGTCCTCGCGGCGGACCCCGACGGTCACGCCGTCCATTCCGTCGAGCCACTCGGTGCCGTTGCCGTCACGGTCCGTGGCGAGACGGACGACCTGCCGCCCGGTGGCGCGCTTGACGTCCTTGAGCGGCCCGCTGACGACCACGCGCCCGCGGTCGATGATCGCGATCGACTCGCACAGCTCCTCGGCCGTCTCCATCTGGTGCGTGCTGAAGATGAGCGTCTTGCCTCGATCGCGCATCTCGACGAAGGCTTCCTTGAGGAGTTGCACGTTGACCGGGTCGAGGCCCGTGAACGGCTCGTCCATGATCAGGACCGCCGGGTCGTGGAGGATCGCCGCGATGAACTGGATCTTCTGCTGGTTCCCCTTCGACAGCTCTTCGACCCTGCGGTCGCGGTAGTCGGGGATCCGGAAGCGCTGGAGCCACTCCTCGAGCTCGGCCGTGGCCGCCCCTCGTTCCACCCCGTACAGGGAGGCGAAGAAGGAGAGCACGTCGACCACCTTCATGCGGAGGTAGAGGCCGCGCTCCTCGGGAAGGTAGCCCCACGTGCGGCGTGGCAGCTCGGTGTTGGCCTGGCCCTGCCAGGTCACGGTCCCCGAGTCCGCCCGCAGGATGTCGAGCACGATTCGCATCGAGGTGGTCTTGCCGGCGCCATTGGCGCCAAGGAGGCCGAAGATGTGCCCGGGCTCGACGCTGAAGCTCACGCCGTCGAGCGCAACGACCTCCCCGAAGCGCTTGCTGATGGCATCGACGACGAGGCTCACCGGGCAAGGGTACCGATCGCACTGACGGTTGGCGCGGGCCGGTAGTCACTTCCCTCGGGGGCCATCCGGAAGGCGTCCGTGGGCTGGTACACTTCGAATCCCGAACCGCCGTCGCCACCGGGCCTTGGCGGTTTCGTAGTGTGTACCTGTCGAGAGAGCTGATCCGAATGAAGATCGCTGTCCCCCGCGAAACCGCCGCTGGCGAGACCCGCGTGGCGTTGAGCCCGCCGGCCGTCACCGCCCTCGTCGCCGATGGCGTCGAAGTGGTCGTGCAGTCGGGCGCCGGCGACGCATCGTTCATCAGCGATGAGGCGTTCCGCGAGGCCGGCGCGAAGATCGTTCCGGACGCTGCCGCCGTCTATGGCGACGCGGATGTCGTGGTCCGCGTCGGCCGTCCCACGGACGAAGAGACCGGCATGATGCGGTCCGGCGCGATCCTGATCGGCACCTTGGGGACCCTCTCGAATCCCGAGCTGGCGCGTCGCCTGGCCGAGACCGGCGTGACCGCCATCAGCATGGATTCAATTCCGCGCATCACGCGGGCGCAGTCGATGGACACGCTCAGCTCCCAGGCCACCGTTGGCGGCTACAAGGCGGTCCTCATCGCCGCCGAGCGACTTCCCAAGTTCATGCCGCTGCTGACGACCGCCGCGGGCACCGTCCGACCCGCGCGAGGGATCGTGATGGGAGCCGGGGTGGCGGGGCTGATGGCCATCGGGACCGCACGGCGCCTTGGCGCGGTGGTCGAGGCGACCGACGTGCGGCCCGTCGTCAAGGAGCAGGTCGAGAGCCTGGGCGGCATCTTCATCGAGGTCGAGATGACCGAGGAGGAGAAGGCCAACGCCCAGACCGCCGGCGGCTACGCCCGCGAGATGAGCGACGACTACAAGGCACGCCAGGCCGCGCTCATCGCCGAGCGGGTCAAGGAGGCGGACTTCGTCATCACCACCGCGCTGATCCCCGGCCGGCCCGCGCCGAAGCTGGTGACCGATGCGATGGTTGCCTCCATGAAGCCCGGCAGCGTGATCGTGGACATGGCGGCCGAGATGGGCGGCAACGTCGAGGGGACCGAGGCGGGCAAGGAGGTCGTGAAGCACGGGGTGACGATCATCGGCCTCACGAACCTGCCGGCCACCATGCCCGGCAGCGCCACCGCGATGTACGCCAAGAACATGCAGACCCTCTTGAAGCACCTCATCAAGGACGCGGCGATCAAGCTCGACTTCACCGATGAGATCACCCGCGGCGCGACCATCACCCACGGCGGCAAGGTGATCAACGAGGCGACCGCCAAGGCGCTGGGGATCGAAGTCGCCGAGCCGCCAGCCGCGCCCAAGGCTCCGACACCCGCTCCGGCGGCGGGCGCGTCATGAACGAGGCGGTCCAGACCCTTCCCACCGAGGCGCTGCTCCAGGCGCTCTTCGTCTTCGTCCTGGCCGCGTTCGTCGGCTACGAGGTGGTGAGCAAGGTCCCGACCATGCTCCACACACCGCTCATGTCGGGCGCCAACGCGGTCCACGGTGTGATCGTGGTCGGCGCGATGCTGGTCGCGGCGTCCGCGGAGGGACCGCTGCGGATCGTGCTGGCGCTGCTCGGCGTAATCCTCGGCACCATCAACGTGGTTGGCGGCTTCGTCGTCACCGACCGCATGCTCGAGATGTTCAAGCGCCGACCGGACAGCAAGTCATGAGCGCGCAGGAGATCGTCACCTTCTTCGTCTACCTGGTTGGCTCCGTCACGTTCATCCTCGGCCTGAAGTTCCTCTCCTCGCCGATCTCGGCGCGGCGCGGCAACCGGCTGGCCGCGACCGGCATGGCGATCGTCGTCGGCTGGGTCTTCATCACCGAGTTCCTGCTGCGGGACGGCGGCCTCTCGACCGTCTGGATCCTGGCCGTGGGGATCCCCGTGGGTGCGCTGGTCGGCGCGGTCGGCGCTCGTCGCGTCCCCATGACCGCGATGCCCCAGATGGTCGCCATCTTCAACGGCGCCGGCGGTGGCGCGGCGGCACTGGTCGCCGCGGCCGAGTTCCTGCGCGACGCCGGCGACAGTGGCCCGCTGCTGCCCGTGACCTTCATGGTTGCCACGCTGCTCGGCGCCGTCATCGGCGGCGTGTCGTTCACCGGCTCGATCATTGCCTTCGGCAAGCTCCAGGGGATTGTCTCCGGCCGCCCTGTCACCTACCCCGGCGACAAGATCGTCACCGGCCTGGTCCTCGCCGGGATCGTCGTCCTGGGCGTCGTCCTCACGCTCGTCACCAACAGCGTCCCGCTCTTCCTGGTCTTCATGGCCTTGGCCCTGGTGCTGGGCGTCGCCGCGGTGATGCCCATCGGCGGGGCCGACATGCCCGTCGTCGTCAGCCTCCTCAACGCGTACACCGGCATCGCGGTCGCGGCCACCGGCTTCGTGCTCAACAACTACGCGCTGCTGGTGGCCGGCACCCTGGTCGGCGCGTCCGGCACGATCCTCACCCAGCTGATGTGCCGGGCCATGAATCGGTCCATCTTCAACGTCCTCTTCGGTGCCTTCGGGACGGCCGGCGGCGGCGCGGCCGCCGGACCGGCTGGCGACCAGAACATCCGCGAGATCAACGCGGAGGACGCCGCGGTGCTGATGGCGTACGGCAAGAAGGTGATCATCGTGCCGGGCTACGGGATGGCGGTGGCCCAGGCGCAGCAGGCCGTCCGCGAGCTGATGGACCTGCTGATCGCCAAGGGCGTTGACGTGGAGTTCGCGATCCACCCGGTTGCCGGCCGGATGCCCGGCCACATGAACGTCCTCCTCGCCGAGGCGAACGTCCCCTACGACCGCCTCAAGGAGATGGACGAGATCAATGGCGACTTCCCGAACGCCTCGGTTGCGCTCGTCATCGGCGCCAATGACGTCACCAACCCTGCCGCACGGACCGATACCACCTCGCCGATCTACGGCATGCCGATCCTCAACGTCGACCAGGCCGAGCACGTCATCGTCCTGAAGCGGTCGATGGCCGCCGGCTTCGCCGGCATCGACAACCCGCTCTACGCCGATCCCAAGACGACGATGCTCTTCGGCGACGCGAAGAAGAGCGTCGAGGCGCTCGTCACCGGAGTGAAGTCTGCCTAGCGGTCGTCGCCTGGGCCACCGGATACAAGCATGGCTAGTACAACAGCACCGATGACGCCCCGAAGCACCTCCGCGCGTAGGTCCTTACCAGTGTGGCTGGTAAAAGGCCACGCATTCGAGCCTGATTCCAGCCACTTCCCGGCCCCGCGCGCCGTTGTACAACTGACGCTTGTATCCCGCGTGATGCGTCGCATGGACATGTACAGGTGACCGAGCGATGGGTCGTCCTGGACGTGGGCGAGACGATCATCGACGAGACGCGGGTCTGGTCGATCTGGGCCGACATGCTCGGCATTCCGCGGCTGACCTTCCTGGCAGGTTTCGGCGCGGTCCTGACCCGTGGCGGCGAGCATCGCGACGTCTTCGAACTGTTCAACGTCCCGGACTGGCGCAGCGCCTGGCCCCAGCACGAAGCGATCTACGGGGGCTTCCAGGCCGATGACCTCTATCCCGACGCGATCCCCTCCATCGCCGCGCTCCGCGATCGCGGCTACCGGGTGGCGGTGATCGGCAACCAGCCCGCGAGCCGGGACGAGGAGCTGCGCCGGATCGGCGTCGATACCGAGGTGATGGCCATGTCGGCCGAGATGGGCGCCGCCAAGCCATCGCGCGAGTTCTTCGAGCGGGCGCTCGAGCTGATCGGATCGCCGCGGCCGTCATCGGTCGCCTACGTTGGAGACCGGGTCGACAACGACGTGCTGCCATCGATCCTGGCGGGGATGCGAGCGGTCTGGATCCGGCGCGGTCCCTGGGGCTACATCGAGAGGCTGCCGGAGGGGGTGGTGCCGGCGCTGGTGGTCGGCTCGCTTGCCGAGTTGGCGGAGCGGATCGACGAGGCCTGGGCGGGCTTGCCCGGCGACGAGAACAGCAACTAGACTCGCCGGCAGCCTCCCCGTGGAGGCAGGGCCGAGGCCGGGCCCCTATCGCCGGACCTGAGGTGGAGACTGCGCAACGCTGCGTGGTTTCTTTTTTGTCTGCGGAGGGAGCGGACGTGGAGCACCTGCCGTCGGTCCTCTTCCAGCTGTTCGTCGTGTTGCTGGCGACCAAGCTGGGCGACGAGGCCTTCAAGCGCCTCGGCCAGCCGGCGCTGGTCGGAGAGATCCTGGGCGGAGTGGTGGTCGGGCCCGCCGTGCTGGGCTGGTACCAGATCACGGCCGAGACCTCGCTCTTCGCCCAGATCGGCGCGGTGCTCCTTCTCTTCGAAGTCGGTGTTCATACCCGAATCGGCGAGGTGGCACGCGTCGGCGGCACGGCGCTGGCGGTCGCGACGCTCGGCGTCGCGCTGCCATTTGCGGCCGGCTACCTGCTGGTCGGAGCGCTGGCCCTGA
>DATJIJ010000024.1:0-2157 GCA_035493355.1 Candidatus Methylomirabilota bacterium | reverse complement strand
CACCGGTCGGGCGCGGATCACCTCGTCCGGCAGTGCCTTCAGCCAGTCGAGGAATGCATCCTGTGTGGTTGTGAGCATGGCCCGTCCTGTCCGCTCGAGCAGGTCCGCCGCGCGCCCGAAGTCCTCGGCGGCCAGCGCGTGCCGGACCGCGTCGGAGGGCAGACCGTGGCGCTCGTACCACGCGCTGGCCCGCTGATGCAGGACGGGTACCTGGTGCGGCTGCTCCGCCAGCGCGCGGGCGCGGAGCACGTCCGCGAACAGATGGTGGTAGCGGAACCAGTGGCGCTTGTCGTCTAGCGGCACGACGAACAGGTTGTCTCGCTCCAGGGCCTGCAGCATTCCCCGGCCATCTTCCCGGCCGGTGAGCGCATCGCACAATGGGGCGCTGAGCCTATCGAGGACGGCGGTCTGCAGCAGGAAGGAACGGACGCGGTCGGGCTGGCGGTGCAGGACTTCGTCGACCAGGTAGTCGACGATGTACAGATGGTCGCCGGAGAAGGCTCGTATGAAGCCCGGCAGGTCCTCCCGCCCCTGCATCGAGAGCGCGGCCAGCTGGAGGCTCACGATCCAGCCCTCGGTGCGCGCCTCCAGGACCGCGACATCGGCTGCCGAAAGGCCCAGTCCCATCGCCTCGTTGAGGAAGGCAGCCGCTTCCTCAGGGGTGAACCGCAGGTCAGAGGCCCGTAGCTCCGTCAGCTCGCGGCGTCCCCTGAGGCGGGCCAGGGGCAAGGGCGGATCCGACCGGGTGGCGATCACCAGGTGCATCCGCGGCGGGAGATGCTCGAGCAGAAAGGCGACGGCGCGGTGGATCGGTTCGGCGTCGATGACGTGGTAATCGTCGAGGATGAGCGCGACGTGCTGATCGTTCGCAGTGATCTCGTTGATCAGACTCGTCAAGATCCACTCGGTTGCCGGCGGCCGAGCTGAGCTCAGCCACGAGAGCGCGCTCTCCCCCACGTCCGGGCGTGCCGTCCGTAGTGCGGTGACGACGTAGGTCCAGAACAGCGCCGGGTTGTTGTCGCCCGGGTCGAGCGAGATCCACGCCGCGGCGCGTCTGCTGGCCGCCACCCATTCGGCCACCAGCGTCGACTTGCCGGAGCCCGCCGGAGCGGAGACGAGCGTCAGCTTGCGCTGCGCGCCCTGGTTCAGGCGCTCGACCAACCTCGGACGCGATAGCAGCCCGGGATGACGCCCGGGGATATAGAGCTTGGTCTCAAGCAGGGGGCCCACAGCCGCCGACTGTCCTGACGAATCAACTATGGCGTCTACCCCAAAAAGCACCGGGTCTCTTCGGTTGCATGACTATCTCGAACGCGTCAGTGTGCAGAATCTCCGTCTCGTGCTTCGTTCCCATTCCGACGACGATCACGTTTGGCGCGGGGGATGAGGAACGATGGCTCCGTGTCGATTCTCGCAGAGTACGAGAGGACTCGTCTTCTCTTGATCGCAGACATTCAGGGGCTGGGCTGGGAGTAGGTTGCCAGTCTGGATCGTGTCATCAGGCCCAGGCAAACAAGAAAGACCGGCTCATACGGGAGAGAGGAGACCCTCCGCTCCCAATGAGCCAGTCTCTTCGTGGCCTCCTGGCCTACCGAACAGGGCGAGCTGCCCTTCCGGCACCGGCTTGGGCCGCGGCTTCCGCCGCCGGAGCAGGTGTCCGCGAGCTGGCGGGCCAGCGCGAGGTAGACATCGCAGCCGTCGCGGTCGAGCACAACCTGCCCCTCCACGAGCAACTCAGCCTCGACCATCAGCGAGGCGCGCATCTTGGCAGCGACCGAGTTGATCGACCGCACCGCGCGCAACTGGGACCAGCCGGCACGGACCGCCGCGGGTCGGCCCGGCGAGCACCCGCGTGTCCTCGGGCGCGAGACTTCTACCGGAGGCGCCGGTGGAAGCCGGCCTGCAAGCAATCAGGGGGACCGCCGGTGCGCCGCCAGCGGCCGAGAGGGTACCGCGACTGAGCAGGAACTGCGTGCGCTGATCGTCCTCGGCAGGGGCCAGCGCACCGACTTCAAGGCAGCCATGACCGGGCGCGGCCGACTTCGCGCGAGCGAGTGCCGGCACGCGCCAGCATGCGCAGATCGGCCGGACGGCCGAACGAATCGTCGATACGGACGCGCTCCGCCGTGGCCTGCTGATCATTCTCGTCGTGCTCGC
>DATJIJ010000023.1:0-4624 GCA_035493355.1 Candidatus Methylomirabilota bacterium | reverse complement strand
GCGAGGTGGGTGATCCCCTCGACGAGGGCGTACTGCTGCTTGGAGCGCCCGAGCTCATCGATGAACGATTTGTCGATCTTGAGTATCGAGATCGGGAACTCGCGCAGGTAGCTCAGCGATGAGTAGCCGGTCCCGAAGTCGTCGAGCGCGATCTGGATGCCCTTGGCGCGCAGCTTGCTGAGCACCTCGATCGCGGCGTCGGCGTCGTGCAGCAGGACCGACTCCGTGACCTCCAGGATCAGGCTCGATGGCGGGAGGCCGGAAGCCGCGAGCGCGGTGGTGACATCGTCCAGGAGCGTCGGATGGAGAAGCTGCCTTGCGGAGAGGTTGGCTGCCACCCACGGCACCGATCCTCCGGCCTGCCGGCCCCAGCCGGCGGCCTCGCGGCAGGCTTCGGCGAGCACCCATCGCCCGATCGGGACGATCATGGCGTTCTCCTCGGCGTTGCCGATGAACTCATCGGGACCGACCTCGCCGCGGGTTGGATGGTTCCAGCGCACGAGTGCCTCGGCACCGACGATGCGCCCCGAGTCCAGCGCGACGACCGGCTGGTAGCGGAGCTGGAACTCGCCGCGATCGACGGCAAGCTGGAGCTCGGCGCCGACATCGTGGCGCGACCGCACGGTCTTGAGCATCGAGGGCTTGTAGACGACCCACCGACCCTTGCCGGCCGCCTTGGCGCTGTACATCGCCACGTCGGCCTGGCGCAGGAGATCCTCGGCCGAGTCGCCCTGGCTGCCTGCGGCGATCCCGATGCTGGCAGAGACGTGGGTGCGCACGTCGCCGATCTGGAATGGCTGCTGAAGGATCTCCGCGATGCGCCCGGCAACCCGCTCCGCGTTGACGAGATCGGGCTCGTCGTCGACCAGGATCGCGAACTCGTCGCCCCCCAGCCGAGCCGTCAGGTCCTGTGCCCGCGTGCATGCCTGCAACCGCGCCGCGACCTCGACCAGCATCGCGTCGCCCGCCGGGTGTCCGTACATGTCATTGACGAACTTGAAGTCGTCGAGGTCGACGAACATGACGGCGGCACGCTTCCCGCGAGGGGTGGAGGCGAGCCGCGCGTTGACGCTCTCGCCGAAGAGCCCGCGGTTGGCCAGCTGGGTCAAGCCGTCGTGGAAGGCCTGGTGCTTGAGCTCGTCCTGCAGGACCGAGAGCTTGGCCAGCGAGCGCTCCAGTTGCCCGTTTTCCAGGGCCGTGCCTGCATGGTTGGCCACCGTCGCGAAGAGCCGGAGGTCCTCGGCGGTGAAGGTGCTGACGTCTCCCAGTCGGTTGGCGATGACCATCGCGCCGATGACTCCCCCATCCGAGCCGAGCGGTGCGATCATCGCGTCCCGGACGTCGCGGTCCTCCTCGAGCTCGATCGAGGTCGTGTTCAGCAGGAACGCCCGGCCATGCTCGATGACGTGCTGGTGGACTGGCCGCCACTGGCTGGCAGGCGCCTCGGCCATGACCGACGTTCGTCCCTCGGCGACCGAGGTGATCAGGTAGCTGTCCCCCGGCCCCGACGGGAAGAGGACGATCTCGGCCTGTTCGGCCCGGAACATGGTGCGGCTGTGGTAAAGCAGCTGCACGAGCGCGGAGTCGAGTTCCGGAGTGCGCTGGAGGATGCGGGTGGATTCGTAGAGGAGCTCCAGGGACTCGTGCTGCTGCTTGGCGCCGATGAAGGCTCGATACCCGAGGAAGAGGGTCGCAATCGGGAGGGTGAGGAGCCAGACCGCGCGCGAGTCGGCGACGATGATGATCACCGCCAGCAGCGCGATGCTCGTGTTGGTGATCGCCACCACCGACGACACGGCGATCATCTGACGCAGCTTCGGAAGGCCCAGGCTGCCCTCGGAGATCGAGATGGCGGTCGCGACGGTCACCACGCCCACCAGATTCGAGATGCTCACCGCCAGGAAGGCGGCAAACCAGCGCATCGGCTCGGTCAATCCGCCAGCGCCCACGGCGCGGAAGACGATCAATCCCAATACCGATGACAGGGCGAACGACCCGATGTTGAAGGCGAGCTTCACCGGCGGCTGCTTGCGATTGATGGCCAGCGCCAGCGCCGAGCCGACGGCCTGGGCGATGACGAGCTCCAAGGGATTCGCCAGGAAGAAGCCGACGACGAGCGGGAGCTCGTTCAGCGAGAAGGTGTGGGCTCCGCGGCGGAAGTGGAAGTGGATGACCTGGGCCTCGGCCGCCCAGAAGACCGGCGCCATGAGCCACCACGGCAGCTGCCACGCGGGATCGAGCGATGGCATGCGGGCCAGGACGAGGGCCGAAAGGAGAAGTGCGGCCCCGCCCATGGCGACGACGAGGGCCCATACCCTCGTTGGCGGTCGCATCGCCTAGGACTCCTGGCCGGTCATTGGAGTGAGCCTACCTTCGCATGATTGAATTGTTGAGGCGCCGAAGGTCACGTCCTGGTGGGGACCAATTGGGGATTGGTGCGGATAGGTGCGCTGCGGCGTGGTTTTCACCGTCGTGAAACGAAGTGCGGTCGAGGATCCGTCCCCGACCGCACTCCAGTCATCCAGGCCCGGCGGCTTATTTCCAGGAGACACCCATCCAGCCGTTCCCGGACCAGGAGTTCCCGCTCCAGGAGTTGCCGGACCAGCTGTTGCCTGACCACGAGTTCCCGGACCACGAGTTCCCGCTCCAGGAGTTACCGGACCAGCTGTTGCCTGACCACGAGTTCCCGGACCACGAGTTCCCGCTCCAGGAGTTGCCGGACCAGCTGTTGCCTGACCACGAGTTCCCGGACCAGGAGTTCCCGCTCCAGGAGTTGCCGGACCAGCTGTTGCCGTTCCAGACGCTCCCGCTCCACGAGTTGCCGGCCGCCTCGAGGATCGCCATCGCGGCGGAGTCGAAGGCATGGCCGAAGATGTCCTGGTTCCCGCTCAGGACGACCCCGTCCCGAGTCAGGTGATCGGTCCCGCGCGAGAGCTCGAGCGAGCCAGTTCCTGTCGACCAGTCGATCGTCTTCCACTGGGTTGGCGGTGCGTAGACGGTCGCGCCCAGCATCTTGAACAGATCGACCTCACCCGATCCCTGCTTGAGGGTGGAGACGGCGAGGCCGGTCGTGTTGAGCTGGAAGAGCCGCTTCAACGCCGCGGGCGTGATGGACGGGTGCTGCTGGATGGCGAGCGCGGCTGCGCCCGAGATGAACGCCGCCGCCTCACTCGTGCCACTCCCCCGGAAGAGCGTGTTGCTCACGTAGCCGGTGGAGCCGAAGGTCTGGTCGATGTACGAGCCAGGGACACGGAGGCTGACGATGTGCGCACCGGGCGCGACCACGTCGGGCGTCCGGCCATTGCTGCCCGTGGACGAGAAGCTCGCCACGGTGTCGTCACTGGGTGTCGCAGTGCCCATCGAGTCCGATGCGCCCACGGCAAAGATCTTTGGGTCGAAGGCCGGGTTGGTCAGCGTGCCGGTCTTGAACGCATACCCTGCATTGCCGGTGGCTGTGACTACGAAGATGCCGGCCTTCCAGGCCTGCTCGACCGCAAATGCAAGCGGGTCGACCAGGTATGACTGCGGACTATCGGTTCCATACGACAGGTTCAGGACGCGGATGTTCATGCCGTTGTCAGTTCGGTGCTGGACGACCCAGTCGATCGCCGCGATCACCTGGGAGACATCGACGCCGCCGTCGGCGACGCCGACCTTGACCGAGAGGATGCGCGCATCGGGAGCAACGCCCAGGAAGTTGGACGAGTCTCCCGCATATTCGCCGCTGATCGCGCCGCTCCCCCGACCGGCGATGACCCCGGCCATGAAGGTCCCGTGACCGTTCGTGTCCAGGTTCCGGAGCCCGTCGCTCTGGGACTCGAACGAGAGGTCTGGACCGTAGATGAGCTTGCCCGGGGTCGCGAGTCCGTCGACCGGATTGACGCCCGTGTCGATGATGGCGACGTCAACGCCGGCACCGGTGTAGCCGGCGTTCCAGTAGGCCTGCGCGCCGCTGTACTGGGTGGTGCTGAACATTGAGTTCACGTCGCTGGCGGGGTCATACGAGGCTGCCAGAGTGGCTGCTGGGACCATGGTCGAGCCGAACATGGCGAAGCCGCCGAGCAGAACCGCGAAGCGGCGCGAAAGGAGGGACGAGCTGCCTGGGCGGGGCGGGGGCGGCGACTTGTGATAGTCCCACGACACGCCCAGCAGGATCCCCACGCGCCGCAACAGGCCACGATCGCCTGCCGGGGACATGGCAAAGGCGCGGTCGCCTCCTCGGTCAGCTCGACCGGGCCATTCCACGCCAACGTCGCTGAGTGCCTGCATCAATTCCCCTTTCATGGGGGTGATGCGCGGCTTCTGGCAGCTGGGCGATCTCGACGGTGCCGAGACCCCTGGCTTTGCGCCCCCACCTCACGATGGGTTTGCCTTTTTCAGGCCGTCGCCTGTAGTGACGCGTTTCGTCACCTGCGGCGACCTTACGGACCTTCGTCCTGCAAGCCATCTGGCTCAGCAGTACTCCCCCCGGGGGTACTTTCTGCTGCGGCCGTGCGAATGGTGGAGCGGACGGTCTCGGGGTCGAATCCGCGACGCATGAGGAAGGCGCCGATCCGCTGGCGAGCCTGAAGATCCGCTGGCAGGGGTCGGCCGCGCAGGTGTCGATCCAGGGCGGGGCGCGCGC
>DATJIJ010000022.1:0-6276 GCA_035493355.1 Candidatus Methylomirabilota bacterium | reverse complement strand
CGCAACCGTACACTGGTGGACACGCTGATCGACCGCGCGCTCGGCCCGGCCGAGGGCGCCGAACCAGTCCCAGACGACACCACGGAGTAGAGACGCATGCTGGTCCCGATGGTCATCGAGTCGAGCGCTCGCGGCGAGCGGGCCTTCGACATCTACTCGCGGCTGCTCAAGGAGCGGATCATCTTCCTGGGCGAGCCGATCGAGGACCACATCGCCAACCTGGTGATCGCCCAGCTCCTCTTCCTGGAGAGCGAGGATCCGACCAAGGACATCAGCCTCTACATCAACTCGCCTGGCGGAGTCGTGACGAGCGGGCTGGCCATCTACGACACGATGCAGTATCTCAAGGCCCCGGTCAGCACCATCTGCATCGGCATGGCTGCCAGCATGGCCTCCGTCCTGCTCGCGGCGGGCGCCAAGGGGAAGCGATTCGCCCTCCCGAACAGCCGGATCATGATCCACCAGGGGTCCGCGGGCTTCCGCGGCAACACCCCGGACGTCGAGATCCAGATGCGCGAGGTGATGCACCTCACGGACCGCCTGACGCGGATCCTGGCGGGCCATACGGGCCAGACGCCGGAGAAGGTCAAGGCCGATTCGGAGCGCGACTTCTACATGGGCGCGGAGGAGGCGAAGGCGTACGGCCTGATCGACGAGGTCTTCGCCGGCTCGACCGAGTCGCTGATCAGCATGACCCAGGCCGCCGGCGGCACGGTTCCAACCGCCGAGGAAGCTGCCGCGGCGGACGCGAAGGCCAAGAAGAAGTAACGCTGAGGGCGGCGCTACTGACGCCTACAAGTGAGGCTTGTACATCCGCACGGATCGACACCGAATTGGCGCCTCAGCGCCCGTCCGTGGGCGCTCTCACACGTGCCACTGGTGAGAGGGCGCGTCGAGCGGACCCTACGCGCCGATGGACAAGCGCCACTTGTGATCGCCGCGGGCCAGGCGCCGATGTACAAGCGCTACTTGTAATCGCCGTGGGCGATACGCCGAACATCCAAGCGCCTCGCCATCAGCCGATGCCAGCCCCGCCCTCCAGTTCGAGCAGCCAGCGCTTGACCCAGGTGTCGGCACCCCAGCCGCCGATCGAGCCGTCGGCATGGATGACCCGATGGCAGGGGACCACCGGCGAGAACGGGCACCGCGCCATCGCGTTCCCGGCGGCGCGCGCGGCGCGCGGGTAGCCCGCCATCGCCGCCAGCTCGCCGTAGGAGACGGTCTCGCCATAGGGGATCCGGCAGGCCGCCGTCCAGACGGCCGCGTCGAACGGACCGGCGCCGCGCAGATCGAGCGCCAACGAGAAGGTCCGTCGCCGACCTTCGAAGAAGGCGCGCAGCTCCTCCAGAATGGGTGCCAACGCCTCTGGGTCCAGCGGTGGCGATCCGGTGCCATCGGCGTCGGGGCTGTCCCCGCGGGAGATGGAGACGAGACCATCCGACGACGCAGCCACCCAGAGCCGCCCAATCGGCGTCTCGAGTGGAGCCTGGGAGGCCGGAAGAGGGGTCACCGGGGGATGCTACCGGGGACCATCGGTCTATAGCGGGCAGGCCCGGAAACGCGTGCTATGCTCGGAGCAATGACCGGCAAGACCAAGGTGCCATACCGCTGCTCCTTCTGTGGGAAGTCTCAGGAGCAGGTACGCAAGCTCATCGCGGGCCAGGGGGTCTACATCTGCGATGAGTGCATCAACCTCTGCCAGGAGATCATCGAGGAGGAGATGCTCGAGGCGCCCCGCGCCAAGACCACTCCCGCCGCCCTCCCGTCTCCCCGCCGGATCAAGGAGAAGCTCGACAGCTACGTGATCAGCCAGGAGCAGGCCAAGAAGGTCCTCTCCGTGGCGGTCTACAACCACTACAAGCGAGTGAACGCCGGCCAGACCGTCGACGAGGTGGAGCTCGGGAAGAGCAACGTCCTCCTGGTCGGCCCAACCGGCAGCGGCAAGACGCTCCTCGCCCAGACGCTGGCGAAGGTCCTGGACGTCCCCTTCTGCATCGCCGATGCGACGAGCCTCACCGAGGCCGGCTATGTCGGCGAGGACGTCGAGAACATCCTGCTGCGCCTCATCCAGGCAGCGGACTTCGACGTGCAGCGCGCGCAGCGGGGGATCATCTACATCGACGAGATCGACAAGATCGCCCGCAAGACGGACAACCCATCCATCACCCGGGACGTCTCTGGCGAGGGCGTCCAGCAGGCGCTGCTCAAGATCCTGGAGGGGACGGTCGCAAACGTGCCGCCGCAGGGCGGTCGCAAGCACCCACACCAGGACTTCATCCAGATCGACACCACCAACGTCCTCTTCATCTGCGGAGGCGCCTTCGAGGGACTCGAGAAGATCGTCGAGGAACGAGTGGGCAAGCGCGGGATCGGCTTCGGCTCGCAGGCGCAGCGCTCGAAGGAAGAGCGCCGCCGCCTGATGGACCAGCTGATGCCGGAAGACCTGCTCAAGTACGGGCTCATCCCCGAGTTCGTCGGCCGCCTGCCGGTGGTGGTGGGCCTCACCGCGCTGACCCAGGAGGACCTGATCAAGGTCCTTACCGAGCCGAAGAACGCGGTAACCCGCCAGTTCGCGAAGTTCCTCTCGCTTGATCGCGTGGAGCTTGTCTTCACGGCCGATGCGCTCGAGGCAACCGCGCGCCTCGCGATCGACCGCAAGACCGGCGCCCGCGCGCTGCGCACCATCGTGGAGGAGGCGCTCCTCGAGGTGATGTACGACATCCCCGAGCGGACCGACGTCAAGAAGGTCGTGATCACCGGCGAGACGATCGAGCACGGACAGCCGCCGATGCTCGTCACCGAGACCGATGACGCCGAGCCTCGTCGCAGGACCCCGCGACCCCGCCCCGCCGAGCGCGCCGAGGAGTCTGCGTAAGGCGTCGCCCCGTACCTTCGGCGGCTCCGGATGGTGCCGAGGTCCCATTGCCTCGGATGGCCGTTTCGCCGGATCGTGGTGCCACTCGTCACCGCACCATACCCTGAGGCACTGCACATGAATCGACCCAGCGTCCTGCTCGCCTTGGACGGGTGGAGTTCGTCCTACGAGGACGCGATGAGCGAAGCCGGATTCGAGGCCATCGCGGCCGATCGCGAGGAGGCCCTCCAGTGGCTCTCCGGCGAAGGCCAGATCGATCTGGCGGTCATCGATTGCGACCGTGGCCAGCCCGGTGACGAGGAGCTGTTCACGTTCCTGCATTCCACGCAGCGCGTCCCGACGATCATCCTCTTCGCCGACGACATCCCCCAGTGGGCGGTCGATCCGAACCCCGGCGCCACCAAGGATGAGTACGCGCGCAAGCCACTCCCGCCCGAGGCGCTCGTCTATCGGCTCCAGGCGATGCTGATCCACAGCGGTCGCGAGGTGCCGGGCGGGCTGCCAACGACCACGACCGACGGGGCAGAGATCGAGACTATCGGCGAGGGAACCGTCGTCAGCCTCTTCGCGCCCAAGGGCGGCGTTGGCAAGACGATGATCGCCGTGAACCTTGCCGTCGCCATCCGCCAGCAGACCGGCGACACGGTCTGCCTGATGGATGCCGATGTCGGCGTCGGCAACGTGACTGCGGTCCTCAACGCTCCCTACCACGGTGGTCTGGCGCACCTCGCCGACTCGCCGCCGGAGGAGTGGACCGCCGAGGCATTCGAACAGACCGTCACCACCCACGAGGCGAGCGGAGTCCGCGTCCTCACCTGGGGTACCGAGCCGAGCGAATCCGAGCGGATCAGCACCGACCTGCTGGTCGCTGCAGTCCGCTGGGCGCGCCAGCATCACAGCTGGGTGATCATCGACTGCCACCCGAGCTACGACGACCGCACCATGGCCATGCTCGCCGCGTCCCGCCAGATCTTCCTGGTCGTGACCCCGGAGGTCGGCCCGCTCCGTAACGCCGCCCAGTTCCTGGGCCTGGCGCGCGAGGTGGGCCTGGCTGACATGGTCAAGGTGATCGTCAATCGGTCCAACCACGGCATCGCCGTAGCGGACATCGCGAAGACGCTGGGCACCAAGGTCAGTGCCACTGTGGTCTCTAACGGCCCCAAGGCGATCGCCTCGGCGAACGAGGGGACGCCCATCATCCTCAAGTTCCCGAAGGAGCAGATGTCGACTGACCTGCACAACGTCGCACGCTTGCTGACCCGGCCTGAGCCCGTGGCAGCCCCGGCGCGCCGCCGTTCGTGGTGGTCGGCGTTGGTCTCCCAGAACGCAGCTGAGAAGGCGGCCGGCCAGTGAGCGAGATGTCTGACGCAGAAGGAACCGCGTACCCGTGGCTCGCCGAGCGCAGCGAGATGAGCCTGGAGGATGAGCAGGGGAACGGGAAGGAACCGACGAACGGGACAGAACCGTCGTCGGCGGATGGTGCTGAGTCGCCTGTCGTGGCAGACTCCACTCCGATGAAAGAATCCGGCAACGGGCCCGCGGTGCCGTTCCTTCAGAGCCTGGTCGATGCGATGCGCAAGATCGCTGATCAGACCCGCGAAGAGGAGCTTGCCAAGCTGCGCGCCGCCGTCGCCGAGCGGTCGGCCGGGATCAGGTCCGAGACTGAGCAGCGCGCCGCCGAGCTCCACGAGATGGCGAACACCGACCTGAAGGGGATCGCCGACTGGGAGCAGGGCGAGATCCAGCGCATTCGCGACGATGCATCCACCAAGGTATCGGCGCGCAATGCGACCCTGGATTCGCAGCTTGCTGCCAATACCGCGGCCGGCGAAGGCGCCATGACCGCGATCGAGGCGCGCGTCGACGCCTTCGAGGTTGAGCTGACCGGGTTCTTCACCCAGCTGAACGACATTCAAGACCCCGCCGCACTTGCCTCTGCCCTGAAGCGTATTCCGCAGGCGCCCTCGCTCACCGAGGCCGCTGCAGCTCCGGCCGGCGATACCGCGCCGTCCCCGGCGGCCGCCACGGTCGCCGAGCCCGAGGCCGCGCCGACCCCCGAGGTCGTCGAATCGGCCCAGCCCGAGCCCCAGCCCGAGCGCCCGGCAATCGCAACGGTCGCCGAATCGGTCGCCACGGTGGCCGATGCGCCCACCTCCGGCAACGGCGTGCAGGAACGCGACGAGGTGGCTCCCGCGCCAGGCGTGGCGACGGCGGTCGCCGAGCCCGTCGCCGAGCCTGAGCCCGAGGCTAACGTGGAGCAGGCCACGGTCGAGGCGGCCGTCGCCGAGGCCCCCGAGGTGCCCGCGCACACGCACGAGACCGTCGCCGAGGCCACGACCCAGGTGCTCGTCACCGGGCTGACCAGCTTCGGCGCGATCACGTCCTTCAAGCAGTCGCTCGAGCGGGTCGACGGCGTCAGCCGCGTCTCCCTGGGGCTCGGCACCTCCGGCGAATTCATCTTCACCGCCGTCCACCGCGATCCCTTCGACCTGGCGGCCGCCATCCGCAGCTTCGAGGAGTCGGCCCAGTTCGTCGCCTCCAACGGCCAGCTGCGCGTCACGGTGGGCTCGAAGGCCTGAAATTCGCCCCGTGGTAGACTCCGAGGCACGGCGCTGACCGTGAGGAGTACGCCTCCAACGACCGCGAGAGATGGTGGGCCACAGGCTGCAAGCCCGCCTCGGCACGAGAGGGAGAAGGTCGCACGCGAGCCGGCCGGGATCCGCCCGATACCGCGGTGACGAGGGCGCCATCGGTTGAGCCGATGGCGCCGAACGAAGGTGGTACCACGACCCGTTCGTCCTTCGGCGAACGGGTTTGCTGTTACCTGGAGGCATGGCCATGACGACGCCGCGCATCGAGTTTCCGCCGCGGTACGACCCTGCGGTCGTCGAGCCGGCGATCTACGAGCGCTGGATGGCGGCCGATGCCTTCCGCCCCGCCGATGACGCTCCTCCCGGTGCCCAGCCCTTCGTGATCATCCAGCCGCCGCCCAACGTGACCGGCGCGCTGCACCTGGGTCACGCGGCGCGCACGACGGTCGAGGACACCCTCATTCGCTATCACCGCATGCGCGGTGACGACACGCTGTGGCTGCCCGGGGTCGATCACTCCGGCATCGCCGCCCAGTTCGTGCTCGACAAGATCATCGCGGAGGAGGGGGAGACCCGCGCCTCGCTGGGCCGCGAGGGCTATCTCGAGCGGATGTGGGCCTTCATGGACGCCACCCGGGAGACGATCAGCCTCCAGCATCGACGCCTCGTGGCGAGCGCCGACTGGAGCCGCCTCCGTTTCACGATGGATGAGGGCAGCGCGCGGGCGGTGCGCGTCGCCTTCAAGCGCCTGTGGGATGCCGGCCTCGTCTACCGCGGCGAGGCGCTGGTGAACTGGTGCCCCCGCTGCCT
>DATJIJ010000021.1:0-7351 GCA_035493355.1 Candidatus Methylomirabilota bacterium | reverse complement strand
TAGGAGGCGGTGACGGTGTAGCCCGGTCCAAGGTATCGCTCGATCGTCTTGGCTTTGGCGGGCGATTCGACGATCACCAGGTTGCCGCTGGTACGCTTCTTGGGGGGCATCGGTCAGGGAGTGTAGCACCCGTCAGAGGGCACTCCTGAGCACGGACTTTAGTCCGTGAAGTCCCAGGTGATGTACACCTTGGCACCGCTCACCGCGATCCCGATCCCGATCTTGTGGTAGTGCGTGCCGAGGATGTTGCCGATGTGGTTGGCGTATCCGGGGTACGGCTCCGACATGAACTGGGACTGGCACCAGTTGAGAACGTCGGTCGGCGATCGAGCCGCGTTGTAGCTGTAGCAGATGTTCTCGCCGTTCCATCCGTAGGAGATCCCGGCGTTGTTG
The DNA here is from genome assembly GCA_035493355.1 of Candidatus Methylomirabilota bacterium. Taxonomy (GTDB): domain Bacteria; phylum Chloroflexota; class Limnocylindria; order QHBO01; family QHBO01; genus CF-167. The sequence goes on along the minus strand of DATJIJ010000021.1, from coordinate 6,958 downwards.
AGCCGATCCTCCTTGGTGCGCCCGTCGATGCTGGTGTGGCTGAAGTAGTTGTTGCGGAGCATGTCCCACGAGTGCTCGTTGGCGACCGCCGACAGGGCCGAGGAGAGCGCCAGCGGGGGGAGGCCATACGCCGAGCGGGCCGCATTGACCTGGTTGAGCGCGTAGCCGACCAGCGTCGAGGCGGGCCCCGCCGTGCCGACCGAGACGCGGGCACGTGCGACCACGGGCGCCTTGGTGACGAAGGTCAGGCCGGCTGTCAGGGCATTGCCATCGGCATCGAGCGCGCCGTCGGCGAGGCTCACGTCGAAGCGATGGCCGCCCGTCAGCGCCCGATCCGGCGTGAAGGTGAGCTGCGTGTAGAGACTGTTCCACGAGGTCTTCCCGGTCAGCAGAGCCCCGGTGTTGCGGTCGCTGACGCGAAGCGCGGTCGTGACCGATGTCGGGTCCACTGGCTGGCTGAACCAGAGGCCGATCGCCTTGGGGTTGATCCCCTTCTCATCGGCCTTCGGATTGCTCTGCACCAGCTGTGCACCCGGTCGGGTCGTGAACGAGAAGGTGGCGTTGCCGCGGAGTGGGTTGCCGGCCAGGTCATGCACGCCGAGCAGCGAGACCGCGTAGCGCGCATCCGAGACAAGCCGCTCGGACGGCGTGAAGGTCAGCATGCTCCCATCCCAATGGAAGGTGCCGGGCACTCCAGGGCTGAGCACGAAGGCCCGCTCGACCTCGCCCCGGTTCATCGGTGCGCTGAAGGCGATCTGGATCGAGGTGCCGGCGCTGACACCCGACGCGGTGTCGGGCGGTGGTCCGACCGCGTCCTCGTCAGCCGCGCCAAGGGCAGCCGCACCGGCGGCGGGCTCCGCGACGAAGTGGAGGCCGAAGTCGGTGATGCGCGGAGCCGTCTGGGTGGTGAAGCTGAAGCGAGCCGGGGAGCCGAGCAGCGCGCCCGAGGCGGTCCGGGCATCCGCGCCGACGATGACGGCGTAGCGTGTGTCGGGCGACCAGAGCCCATCGGGCACGACGCGCAGCTCACGACCGTCGTCGGACCAGACCAGGTGCACGGCGTGCGCCGGGGCGATCGAGAACGAGCCCTCGACCGATGCGGCGTCCATTGCATGGTCGAATGGCATGCTCACGGCCTGGGAGGTACCGATCCCCATCCCGACAGCCGCCGGAAGGATGGATGCCGGTGCGGGGAGGATGGTCGTCAACCCAGCCTGTGCGGCACCGCCTGCTGAGACGGCGGCGGCGAGGGCCAGGGAGAGAGCTGCGATCAGGGTGCGGGTGATGGCACGATGGCGTCGCAACTGGTACGAGAGCGACGCGAATGGTGCGCGGTATGCGTAGCGCGCAGTGCTAAGCGAGATCAATAGACAGTGACTCCTGTCACGGGCTGACCGATGTCGGGCACGACCCACGGCTGCCTTGTGGCGTGCGGAGTATACCCGCGGATCACCTGTCAAGCCCAGTCGGACGCCCGATGCGACGCGCGACGAGGGTCGGATGGAAGGTCGCGCCACCGTAGGATTCGACGAGTCCGCGGGCCTCGAGGAGGGTCAGCGTGCTGGCCAGCGGCCCGGTCGTCAGGTCGGTGCGACTGAGCAGCTCCTCGATAGAGGCGGGCCGCTGAAGGAGCGCGTGGAGGACCATCGCCTCGGGGTCCGAGAGGCTGGTGACGCTCACCGGCCTGCCACCGGGCACTGCCCCGATCCGATGCAGGAGCGCTGCGGCGGACGTGACGATCGTCGCCTGGTGATCGGCGATCAGCCGGTTGCAGCCCCGCGACGCGACCGCGTCCATTGGTCCGGGAACCGCGAACACCTCGCGACCGTGGTCGATCGCCGCCGCCACCGTCAGGAGCGCACCCGAGCGGTCTGGTGCCTCGACCACGACGACGGCACGCGACAGGCCGGCGATGATCCGGTTGCGCCGAGCGAAGTCGGGCTTCCCTGGCGCACTGCCGGGAGCGAGCTCTGACACGAGGGCTCCTCCGCCCGCCACCAGCCGGGCTGCCAGGCTTCGATGGCGGGGCGGATAGATGCGATCCAGCGGCGAGGGGACGACGGCGACGCTCCTGCCGCCGGCGACCACCGCGGCTTCGTGCGCCGCTCCATCGATGCCAAGGGCAAGGCCACTGACCACGGTGACGCCGGCCCGCGCCAGCTCTTCGGCGATTTCGGCAGCCGCCGATCGGCCATAGCCGCTGGCGCGTCGGGTCCCGACGATCGCCACGCAGGTGGTGGCCATCGATACCGGGTCGCCGGCCACGTAGAGCACCGGCGGCCGCGGATCGGCTGCGGTGAGCGCAGAGGGATACCCGTCGTCGAGGGCGGTCACGATCGCTCCCCCGGCACGTTGCGATGCGGCGCGGATCCGCGCGGCGATGCTGCTGACACCCTCGCGTTGCAGCCGAGCGAGCGCGGGCGCGGCGTCCTCCGGGACCCGCGGCAGGGCCTCGAGCAGTGACGGTCCCGACGCCCATGCGGCGCGCCCGCTGCCGAAGCGCCGCAGCAGCCGCGCGAACCCCACCGGGCCGACGCCCGGGATGAGCGAGATGGCGATCCAGCAGGGCACCTCCGCCTCGCGGTCGAGGGCGGAGAGATCGAGCCCGGTCCATCCGCCGTGGTCGGGGCGTGACGGAGCCGGCACTGGCCGCATCAGCTCGGCCGCCGCAAGCGGTCCCCGGGCTCCCACCCCGATCACGCGTCCACCGCCCCGCGATAGGTCAGCGCCTCGTCGATGTGCTCGCGAGTGACCTCCTCTTCGCCGGCGAGGTCGGCGATCGTCCTCGCCACCCGCGCTGCACGGTGGGTCCGCCGCGGAGACATCCGGAAGCGGCGGCCACGCTGGGCCAGGACGGCATCGGCCGCCGCGCCGAATCCGCTGCGGGCGTCGAGGGCGCCCGCGGGAAGGTCGCCGTTCGCCATCCCCTGTCTCGCCAGCTGGCGTCGCCACGCCCGGCCGATCCGGCCCGCGACCGCATCACTCGGCTCGATGCCATCACTCCGGCTGGTCGTACCGGCCGCCGGTGGCGCCATCGCGACCCAAAGGTCGATCCGATCGCGCAACGGACCAGAGAGCCGCGCCAGATAGCGGCGTGCGGTCGCATCCTCGCAGCTGCATTCCCGCTGTCGGGAGCCGCGCCACCCGCACGGACACGGGTTGAACGCCGCCAGCAGCGTGAATCGGGCCGGCATCGTGAGGGCGCCATCCACTCGCGCGATCGTCACGCTCCCGCCCTCGAGCGGCTCGCGCAGCGCATCGAGGGCATCGGACCGAAATTGAAGAGTCTCGTCGAGGAGGAGGATCCCCCGGTGCGCCAATGAGGCCTCGCCCGGACGCACCCGCGGACCGCCGCCCACCAGGGCCTGGGTCGAGATGGTGTGGTGCGGCGCGCGGAATGGCCGATCGCGGAGGAGCGGCGCGCGGCGGTCGAGCAGCCCCGCCACCGAGTAGATGCGGCTCACCTCGATCGCCTCGTCGTCCTCGAGCGGCGGCATCAGGTCGGCCGCACACCGCAGGAGGAGGGTCTTGCCGATCCCCGGCGGCCCGCACAGCGCAAGGTTGTGACGCCCCGCCACCGCGATCTCCAGTCCGCGCCGTGCCAGCGCCTGGCCAGCCACCTCGGCGAGGTCGGGCCCTCGCCTGCCTTGCGAGATTGGCGGCAGGGTAGCCGGCTCCGCCACGGGAAGGCCGCGCACGCCAGCGAGGTGGCTGACGGCTTCGGCCAGGGACGCTGCGCCGTATACCCGCAGCCCGCTCACGGTCGCTGCCTCGCCGGTCGCTCCCCCGGCCACGATCAGTGCCGGGATGCCGGCACAGAACGACGCGGCGGCCAGGGCCATGGTGCCAGAGACCGGCCGCACCGCCCCATCGAGTCCGAGCTCGCCGACCAGAGCGGTCTCGCGCAGGCGCTCGAGGCTCCTCAGCTGACCCGAGGCAGCCAGGATGCCAACCGCGATCGGCAGGTCGTAGCCGGTGCCGTCCTTCGGCAGGTCCGCCGGCGAGAGGTTGATGGTGATCCGGCGTGCCGGGACCTCGAAGCCGCTGTTGCGGAGGGCGCTGCGCACCCGCTCCCGCGCCTCCTGCACCTGGCTTCCCGCGAGGCCGACGATGGTCAGCGACGGCAGCCCGAACGCGACGTCCACCTCGACCCGGACCGGCAGGCCCTCGACCCCCACGATCGATGCGCTGAGGGTCTCGGCCAGCACGCAACACCTCGCCCGGGAGGCGGATCGGAGCTGTGCTATGGCCGGTCGCACACCTGCTCGCCTCCCAAACTCCGGCGGCGACCGGCTGTGCAGGAGGCTACGCGGCGACCCTTATCAGCTGGTTAGGGGAGCCTTATCGACCGGCGCGGGCGGGAACCGAGTCGCTCACGAAGGCCTGGTCGAAGGCGCGTGCGAAGCTGAGCACGCTCTTGCTGAGCGGGGCGTCGGCCCGGCTCGACATGAAGGGCTCCCCGGAGTTGAGGGCGCTGATCGCGCCGCGGTACTCGTTGATCACCTGGTAGTCGATCTTGCGGCCGAGCGCCGATTCCGCGTTGCTGACGTTAATGCCGGTGTAGGCATTCGACCGATTGAGGACGAGCTGTACCTTGTTCTGCGCGTAACCCAGGCTGGCCATCGTCTCGAGCACGAGCGGCACGTTCTTCAGGCACGACAGGTCGGCCGTCATGACCACGAAGATCACATCGGCCTCGTCGAAGAGCTGGAGGTTGAAGTCGTCGATCGCCTGCGACATGTCAACCAGGGTGTAGTCGTACAGGCGTCGCGACAGGCCCAGCAGGTTGGTGATGACGGCAGGGGCCTGGCGCTGGCGCTCCACCACGATGTCGGCCGCGGCCGGGGTCGGCGGGGCGAGGAGGAGCTCGATCCCCGACCGATGGCTGACCATCATCGTCCGGAACAGGTCGAGGTCCAGCTCCGGCTCGCTGACGGCACTGACGATGGACGGCGTATCCAGGCCGAGGTCGAGGAACACCCGCAGGTCGCCGAACTGGAGGTTCGCGTCGATCAGGGCGGTTCGGCGCTTCATCTCGCGGGCGAGCGCGATGGCGGTGTTGATGGCGATGGTGGTGGTCCCCACTCCGCCCTTGGCCGGGTAGAAGGCGCACAGCTTGCCGAGGGTCGGTGCCTCGCCGCCCGGCTTGGCCACCGTCGGCGCGCTCTGCGCGAGGAGCGCCTTGATGCGTGCCATGAGCTCGAGCGGGTGGAATGGCTTGACGATGTCGTCATCGGCGCCGGCACGGAGGCCGCGGACCCGCTGCTCCACGTCCGCTTCGGAGGTGAGCATGATGATCGGCACCCGACCCACGCCCTTCTCGGCGGCGCGGATCTGCTGGGTGGCCGCGTAGCCGTCGAGCCTGGGCATCGCCACGTCCATCAGGATCAGGTCGGGGCGGGCGTCAAGCGCCATCTCCACGCCGGCGGCACCGTCGGACGCGACCGTGACCTCGTAGCCCTCCTGCTTGAGGGCAAAGACCAGGACGCGCTGAATGTTCAGGTCGTCGTCGACGACCAGGACCCTCGTGGCCATGAGCTCCCCGGGGACGGATAGAGGTCCGCGCGATTATACGGGCGGTTCCCCGTCGAGGTGAATTGCCAGAAAGGCCAGGACTCGGCTCTCATACGCCTCGGGGTCGGTCAGGTGCGCCTCGGCGTGGGCCGCTCCCGGGACCACGAACAGTTCCTTCGGCTCGCCTGCCACCTCGAACATCCGCTGGGACTGGTGCGGGCTGACCAGCCGATCCTCCCCCGGCGAGATGAGCAGCAGGCCGCGGGGCGCGATCTGCGCGACGCGGCCGATCGGCGACCGCAGCCATACCCGGGCTCGGAGACTCGCTGCGGCGAGGACGAGGCTCGCGCCCAGTCGAGCGAGCGGATAGCCGACCTCCCGCATCCGGTTCGCGATGGGATCGCGGAGATCCGCGTACGCCGCATCGGCGACGACTGCCGCCACCGGCAGGTCGGGGGCGGCCATGAGCGCCACCGAGCCGCCCATGCTGATCCCCATCAGCGCGATCGGTCCGAGCCCACGGCCGGCCAGGAAATGGACGGCCGCCGCCACGTCACGCTGCTCCAGGGTGCCGAGCGAGATGAGGGCGTCGTCGCTGCTGCCGTGACCGCGGAAGTCGAACTGCAGCACGTTGTAGCGCCGCTGTAGCCATGGGACGAATCCAGCCAGCCACGGGAGGCGGTGCCACGAGAAGCCGTGCATCAGCACCACCGCCGCCCGCGTCTCGCGAGCGGCTGGGACGAGCCAGCCCGAGAGGGTGACGCCGTCATCCGTCGTGAAGCGGACGTCCTCGTAGGCGAGGCCGATGTCCGCCGGCGTCGCCGGTGCACCCTCCTCCGGAAGGAAGGGACGGCGGCCCGGGCTGACGATGCGGCGCGATCCCTCGAGCGTGAGGTAGCCCAGGTACCCGAAGGTGAGGGCCGCGGCGATGCGGGCCAGCCAGCCGAGGATCCCGCGCCGTCGGCCGGGTGAGGTTGCCATGCCGGGACTGGCGGGCCTAGGTCTTGGCGGGTGGCTTGACGGTCGGTTCGGCTGCCTCGCGGGCGGCCTTCATGAAACCGGCCAGCGGGCGGGTCAGCTCGGCGAGCTCCATCGGCACGATCCACTTCGTCGACGCTCCGGCGGCGAGCGCCTTGAGCGCCTCGAGGTACTGGAGGGTCATCGTCTTCTCGTCAACGCCCTTGGCCGCTCCGAAGATCGTCTTCAGCGCGTTGCTGAAGCCCTCGGCGCGCAGGACCTGGGCCTGCCGCTCGCCCTCGGCGCGGAGGATGGCGCTCTGCTTGTCGCCCTCGGCCACGTTGATGGTGGCCTGTCGGGTTCCCTCCGACTCGGTGATGTTGGCGCGGCGGTTCCGCTCGGCGCTCATCTGGCGGTTCATCGCCTCCTGGATGTCGCGAGGCGGGACGATCTCGCGGATCTCGACGTTCGTGATCTTGACGCCCCA
>DATJIJ010000020.1:0-30127 GCA_035493355.1 Candidatus Methylomirabilota bacterium | reverse complement strand
GGCCGAAGGCGTGCCTTCCCAGGCGCCGACGCCCCCCGCTTCGACACCGGCGCCGGCCGAGCCAGCCCCACTCCCCGAGGGTGCCTCGCCGCTGCGTGGGCCGGCGGCACGGCTCGCGCGCAACATGACCGCCTCGCTGGCGGTGCCCACGGCGACCAGCTTTCGCGACATCGAGGTGGGCGTCCTCGAAGCTCGGCGCAGGCAGCTGCTGGCCCAGCTTGCACCGCGCAGAGTCAGCTTCACCCACCTGATCGGCTTCGCCATTGCGCGAGCGGCTGGCGAGCAGCCGGGGATGAACGCCCACTACCTGGAGGCCGATGGCGCCCCGCATCGGGTCGACCCCGGCGGCGTGAATCTCGGGCTGGCGGTCGACGTCGAGCGGCCCGATGGCGGCCGCTTCCTGGTCGTGCCGGTGATTCGAGACGCGCAGGCGATGAGCTTTGGCGAGTTTCACGCCCGCTACGAGGAGCTGGTCGAGAAGGCACGCGCCAATCGCCTCTCACCCGACGACATGGCCGGGGCATCGATCACGCTCACCAACCCGGGCACGCTGGGCACGACCGCCTCGGTCGCGCGGCTCATGCCGGGCCAGGGCGCCATCGTCGCGACCGGGGCGATCCGCACCGTCGGCGCCGCGCGGGTGATGACGGTCAGCTCCACGTACGACCACCGGGTGATCCAGGGCGCTGAATCGGGCGCCTTCCTGGGTCGGATCGACGCGCTTCTGCAGGGAGCTGACGGCTTCTACGAGTCGCTCGGGCTGTCGTCAACCGCCGAGGCGCCGCCAGCTGCCCCGACGCCACCTGCCGCCGCGAGCACCGATGACCTGCGCGCCGTCGCCGCCGGGATGGCGCTGGTCCGGGCGTATCGGTCCTTCGGACACCTCGCCGCCAGGCTCGACCCGCTGGGCAGCGAGCCGGTTGGCGATCCGGCGCTCGACCCCGAGCTACTGGGCCTGACGCCAGAGGCGATGCTCCGCGTTCCAGCGGACCTCCTGCGTATCGGTGTGCCCGGGGCAACGCTTGCGGAGGCGCTCCCCTTCCTGCGGGCGATCTACTGCGGCTCGATTGCGTACGAGGTCGAGCACATTGCCAGCCACGACGAGCGGGTCTGGTTGCGGCAGGCGATCGAGTCAGGAGCGCATCGGCCACCGATGAGCTCGGACGAGCGGCGGGCGCTGCTCGAGCGCCTGACCGTGGTGGAGGGCCTGGAGCGGTTCCTGCACAAGGCCTACCTCGGCCAGAAGCGCTTCAGCATCGAAGGTCTCGACGCGATGGTGCCGATGCTCGACGTCATCCTGGCCGGTGCTAGCGGGGCGGGTGCCACGGACGCGGTCATCGGGATGGCGCACCGCGGCAGGCTGAACGTGCTCACCCACATCGTCGGGGTGAGCTACGAGGCGATCCTGGTCGAGTTCGAGGCGGGGCGCGGCGGAAACGACGCCCTCGTCCCGAAGGGCGGCCTGGACGACGTCAAGTACCACCTCGGCGCGAATGGCACTTTCACCACGCCGGACGGCAAGCCTGTGCGGATCACCGTCTCCCCCAACCCGAGCCACCTCGAGGCGGTCAACCCCGTGGTCGAGGGTCACGCCCGCGCTCAGCAGTCGGATCGAAGCGCCGCGGTCGCCACCGTCGACCCCGATCGGACCGTTCCGATCCTCATCCACGGCGATGCCGCCTTCGCGGCGCAGGGGGTGGTGGCCGAGACCTTCAACATGGCCCGCCTGGCGGGCTATCGCACCGGCGGCACGCTGCACCTCATCGCCAACAACCAGGTCGGGTTCACCACCGAGCCGTCCGAGGCCCGCTCGACGGTCTACTCCAGCGACCTGGCCAAGGGCTTCGACGCGCCGATCATCCACGTCAACGCCGACGACGCCGAGGCCTGTCTCGCTGCCGCCCGCCTGGCCTGGATGTACCGGGCGAAGTTCCACGGGGACGTCGTGATCGACCTTGTCGGCTATCGGCGCTACGGGCACAACGAGGGGGATGAGCCGGCCTACACGCAGCCGCGCATGTACGCCGCCATCGCCGCGCATCCGAGCGTGCGCGAGATCTACCAGGCAGGCCTCGTCGAGGCGGGCCTCGTCACGGCGGAGGAGGCCGATGCCTGGGCCAAGGCCGTCGCCAAGGACCTCGCCGCGCGCCAGGCGTCGGTCCGCGGCAAGCCCGGCGAGCCCTTGCTGGATCGCGGCGCCGAGGCCATCTCGGCCGAGGAATCCCCCGAGCCGGTGACCGCCGTCAAGGCCAAGGTGCTGCGAGCCGTGAACACGGCCCTGCTGGCAACGCCGGATGGCTTCAACGTCAACTCGAAGCTGGCGAAGCAGCTCGAGCGCAGGCTGGCCGCGCTCGACGACCCAGAGCCCCGCATCGAGTGGGCCCACGCGGAGGCATTGGCGTTCGCATCACTGCTGCTGGAGGGCAGCCCGATCCGCCTCACCGGACAGGACACGGTCCGTGGAACATTCAGCCAGCGCCACCTGGCTCTCCACGACGCCGAGAGCGGCGCCCTCCACGTCCCGATCCAGCATCTCCCCGGCGCAAAGGCCAGCTTCGAGCTCCACAACAGCCCCCTCTCCGAGTACGCCTGCCTCGGCTTCGAGTACGGCTACGCCGCCACCGCGCCCGAGGCGCTGGTGCTCTGGGAGGCGCAGTACGGCGACTTCGTCAACGGGGCGGAGATCATCGTCGACCAGTTCATCATCGCCGGGCTCGCCAAGTGGCGGCAGACCTCACGCCTGACCCTGCTCCTGCCCCACGGCTACGAAGGCTCTGGTCCGGAGCATTCATCGGCTCGCCTCGAGCGCTTCCTGGCGCTGGGCGCGGAGGGCAACATCCGGGTCGTTTACCCCACCACCCCCGCGCAGTACTTCCACGTCCTGCGCCGCCAGGCGCGACACGGCGACATGCGCCCCATGGTGGTGATGACCCCCAAGTCGCTGCTCCGGCTTCCCGCCGCCGCATCACGGCTGGGCGACCTGACGACCGGCGCCTTCGCATCGGTCCTGGATGATCCGGCGGTGGCCGATCCCGATGCGATCCGGCGCGTGATCCTGTGCAGCGGCAAGGTGTACTACGACCTCGCCACCGCGGAGCTGCGAGCCGAGCAGGCTGACCTCGCGATCGTGCGTTGCGAGCGCCTGTACCCCTTCCCCACCGACGACCTCGAGGCGGTCCTCGCCCGCTATCCCGGCGTGGAGCACGTGGCCTGGGTCCAGGAGGAGCCGCGGAACATGGGCGCCCGCAAGTTCGTGCTGCCCAAGATCCGGCATCTCGTTCCCTTCCGGATCCCCCTCGGCGACATCAGCCGCCCCGAGCGGTCCCGGCCGGCGGAGGGCTACCCCGCGGCGCACCACATCGAACAGGCGAGGATCGTGCGCGAGGCGCTCACCAGCTAGATGCCGCCCCAGATGGCCCTGCTGGAGCGCTATCGCGATCTCCTGCCTCGTCCCGACGAGGCGTTCCCGATCACGCTGGGCGAGGGCGGCACGCCGCTCATCCACGCGAAGCGCCTGGGGGCGGAGCTGGGACTTGATGCTCTCTACCTGAAGTTCGAGGGAACGAACCCCAGTGGCTCGTTCAAGGACCGCGGCATGGTCCTGGCGGTCAATCGAGCAATGGCCTCCGGTGCGCGAGCGATCGTCTGCGCGTCCACCGGCAACACGGCTGCATCGGCTGCTGCCTATGCCGCCGCCGCGGGCCTGCCGTGCTTCGTGGTGCTTCCAGCCGGCAATGTCGCGCGCGGAAAGCTGGCGCAGGCGCTGGCCGCCGGAGCACGGCTGATCATGGTTGAGGGGAACTTCGACCAGGCGCTGGCCGCGGTCCGCGCGCTTGGGGAAGAGGGGGGCATCGCGGTCGTCAACTCGGTCAACCCGGATCGGATCGCGGGCCAGCAGACCGGCGCCTTCGAGGTCGTCGACGAGCTCGGCGGCGCGCCGGACGCGGTGGCGCTGCCGGTCGGCAACGCCGGCAACATCACCGCCTACTGGGCCGGCTTCGTCCGCTACTCCGCCTCAGGCCGCACCGATGGGCAGCGCCCGCGCATGCTCGGATTCCAGGCCGAGGGCGCGGCGCCGATCGTGCTGGGCGCGCCGGTCGAGGCCCCGGAGACGGCGGCCACCGCAATTCGCATCGGCAATCCCGCGTCGTGGCAGGGCGCGGTCGCCGCTCGCGACGAGTCCGGCGGGCTGATCGAGGCGGTGAGCGACGAGGAGATCCTCGCCATGCAGCTCCGAATCGCGCGCCTCGAGGGGATCTTCTGCGAGCCCGCCTCCGCAGCGGGCGCGGCCGGCGTCGCGCGACTTGCGGCAGAGGGCCGCCTCGACCGCTCGGCATCGGTCGTCTGCGTCCTCACCGGCCACGGCCTGAAGGACCCCGAGATCGTCGTGGGAGAGGCATCGTCCACGACCGTGGCGGCCGATGCCGATGCCATCCGCGAGGCGATGCGCCTCTAGGCGAGGCGTCCGTATCGGCGCATCACCTCGACCAGCCGGTCCTGCGGCAGGGCATGAAAGGTGATCCCGTCCCTGCCGGTCATCGTCTCGGCCGCCAGCATGGCGTTGAGGATCGCCTCTTCGGTGGCCTCGATGGTGGCCCAGTAGAGGTCGTCGAGCTGGTCGTCGTTGACCATCGTCAGGCCGATGGTCGCCGGAGCGTCAACAGCGTCCTCCGGCTGGAGGCCGCGGTTGCCCGTAGCGAACGCCAGGAAGATGTCGCCGCTGCTGTTCTCGCCGCCGCCGCCGCCTCGGGCCACGCCGAGGGACGAGCGCTGGGCGAGGCGTCGACACTGGTGCGGCAGGAGCGGTGCGTCGGTCGCCACCACCCCGATGCTCGACCCCGCGGCGGCCGACCCCCTGTCCGGCCCGGGAACTTCGTCCTGCGTGATCTCCCGACCGACCGGCACGCCATCGACCGCGAGACGCGAACGGCGGCCATGGTTCGCCTGCACCAGGACCCCCACGGTGTAGCCGCCGTGCGCCGCGTCCACCCGCCGCGATGCGGTCCCGATCCCCGCCTTGAAGCCAAAGGCCTTCATCCCGGTCCCCCCGCCGACGCTCCCCTCATCAACCGGCCCGCCCGCCGCGCCAACGAGCGCCGCGTGAACGTGCTCGGCGCGCACGTGCTGCCCGTTCACGTCGTTGAGGTAACCGTCCCACGTCTCCGCCACGACCGGGAGCGACCAGGGACCGACCTCCTCCCTTCCGCTCACGCTCGCCGCGACCAGCGCGTCCCGCACGACCCCGACGCTGTGCGTATTGGTGAGGCCGATGGGGGTGGTGAGCATCCCCGACTCGCGGACCCACTCCAGGCCGGTCATCTCGCCGTTGCCGTTCAGGGTGTGGCTGCCCGCGAAGGCCGGCCGTCGCCCCGGGTCCCCGTCGTGTGGCTGGATGATGGTGACGCCGGTCCGGATCGGACCTGTCCCCACCACGAGCGGCCCATCCCCCGAGATGAGCGTGGTGTGCCCGACCCGCACCCCGGCGACGTCGGTGATCGCGTTCAGCGGGCCTGACGGCAGTGTCCCAACGGTGATGCCCAGGTCACGAGCCCGCATCGGTCACTCCTTCACGTCGCTCGCATTGTCGAGGTGAGCGTGGATGACGGCCTCGGCAGCTTCCGCTGCGGCCGGTTGGCCGGTCACGGTTTCCACGAAATGATGGCGATCAAGCGCAAGCAGTTCTACCGGAATCAGCGCTGAAACCGATGCCGTCCGCGGGATGTCGTGCAGGAGCGCGATCTCGCCGAAGGAGTCGCCCGGCCCCAAGGTGCGCACCGGCGTGCCGTCGACGTCTATTCGTACCTCCCCGCTGCCGATGATGTAGAAGCGATCGCCAAGCTGCCCCTGGACGATGATTGAGCTCCCCGCGCGGACCGAGACCGGGATGAGCGCTGCCGCAAGGCGCTCCAGCGCCTGCCCCGAGAGCGGGGCGAAGAAGGGCACATGCATGAGGGCGGCCAGCTCGCGCGGTCGCACTGTGCCGGCGGCATCAGTGCGGAGGAGACGTCGCCAGCTCAGCGCGGTGAAGCCGATCAGCGCCAGCCCGGCCGCGACGAACGCACCCCCAGTTCCCGCGACGGCCAGAAGCGCGGCAGCGACGATCGAGCCGATCGCCAGCGAGGCGTTGTGGATTCCCTCGAGCACCCCGAAGACCCGGCTGAGGAGCGCATCCGGTGACACACGCTGGAGGAGGGTTCGCCCAGCGACATCCATCACCACCCGGCCCATGCCGGCCAGCGCGAGCAGCAGCAGCGCCACCGCCGGCAGTGGCAGCAGCCCGACCGCGGCAAGCGCACCGCCCCATAGCAGGAGCCCGGCACCGAACGGACCGGCCAGTCGGGCACGCCCGATGAGGAACGCCGACGCGATGGCTCCGACGATCCCGCCGGCACCGACGGCGGCGTTGAGGAAACCCACCCCGGACTGGCCCATCGACAGCGCATCGATGGCGAGTACGACCAGCAGCACGTCCAGGACTCCCCACAGGATTGCGGCGGAGCCGAGCAGCACGACCACCGACCGCGGCCGCTCCTCACGAGCCAGCATCGTGAAGCCCGCCACCGTCTCGCGGACGACCGCCCGCATCCCCGATGCCCCCGCAACTCGATCGGGCGCCAAGGTGCGAGGCAGCCCGGCGACGAGGATCGCTCCTGCGAGCGAGAGCGCCGCCGCCCCGACGAAGACCGGGCCCGGGCCGAGGGCCTGGAGCACCACGCCGGCGACGGCCGGTCCGACCAGGATCGCGAGCGTCTCGATGCTCCCGGCAGCCACATTGGCGGCCGTCAGCTCCGCCGGTGTGCGCGACAGGGACGGTAGGATCGCGGCCTGCACCGGGCGTGTAAGCGTGATCGAGACATTGGCAGCGGCCGCGAGGCCGTAGACGATCGCCACGTGCGCATCGGCCAGCAGGGTCGCCGCAATAGCCGCCGCCGCGGCCGCCTGGAGCAGGTAGGCGGCCAGCAGGACCCGCTCCCGCGGAAAGCGATCGCCGAACGAGGCGGCAAGCGGGGCAACGACCGCCGCTGGGGCGAGCTGCAGCACCGCCACGAGCGCGACCTCGGACGCCCCGCCCCTCCCGTAGGCGAAGACCAGGATCGCGACCCAGATCCCCCACTCGGTGAGGCTGAAGCCGAGGAAGGCGAGCTGCACGCGTCGCAGGGCGGGGTTCCGCGCGACCGCGCCGAACGCCCCGGTCGTCGCTGCGATCCGCGTACCGATTCGGGGCTTGGCGGACATCGCCGCCGATGATGACACGCGCCGGAAGGCTGCTACCCTGCGCGCCATGCTGCGCGACGCGCTGGCGGCCTTCCAGCCCCAGGAGATCGGCTTCATCGCCGATCCCTACCCCGCCTACGACGAGCTGCGGCTGGCCGGGCGGATCCATTACGACGAGCGGACCGACCACTGGCTGATCACCCGGCACGCCGACGTCAACGCGCTTCTCCGCGACCGCCGCTTCGGCCGCTCCTACCTCCACCTCGCGACCCACGAGGAGATGGGACATCCGCCGGATCCCGAGCTGCAGGCGCCGTTCTGGCACGTCATCCGCAACGGGATGCTCGACCGGGAGCCACCCGACCACACTCGCCTGCGCAGCCTCGTCTCGAAGGCCTTCACCCCGCGCCGGGTGGCCGAGATGCGCGACACGATCCAGGGGATCGTGGACCGGTCGGTGGACGAGGCGCTGGTGAAGGGGGAGTTCGACCTGCTTGCCGACGTCCTCGAGCCGTTGCCCGTGACGGTCATCGCCGAGCTGCTGGGCGTCCCCGAGGCGGACCGCCACCTGCTGCGGCCATGGTCATCCGAGATCTGCCTCATGTACGAGCTCAACCCTTCGGAGGAGTACGCCCGGCGGGCGACCCGGGCCAGCATCGAGTTCGGCGACTATCTCGCGGACCTGTCGCGCAGCCGCCGCGCGAATCCGGGAAGTGACCTGGTCAGCGGCCTGACCCAGGTCGTGGTGGAGGGCGACCGCCTCACCGAGGACGAGCTGGTGGGCACCTGTGTCCTCCTCCTCAACGCCGGCCACGAGGCCAGCGTCAATGGCTCCGGCAACGGCTGGTGGGCGCTCTTCCGCAATCCGCGTGAGCTCGAGCGCCTGCGCGCCGATCCCTCGCTCCTGCCCACCGCGGTCGAGGAGCTCCTGCGCTACGACACGCCGCTCCAGCTCTTCGAACGCTGGGTGCTCGAGGACTCGGAGGTATGCGGCGTGCAGGTCCCGCGCGGCGCGGAGCTGGGGCTCATGTTCGGCTCCTCCAACCGCGACCCCGACGTCTTCGCTGACCCGGACCGGCTCGACCTCGGACGCGACCCGAACCCGCACATCAGCTTCGGGGCGGGGATCCACTTCTGCCTCGGCGCCCCGCTCGCGCGCCTCGAGATGCAGATCGCATTCGAGACGATCCTGCGCCGCATGCCGAGCCTCGAGCTGCTGCACGAACCCGAGTGGAAGCCGACCTACATCATCCGCGGGCTGAAGTCGTTGCCCGTCCGCGCATGACAGACGATCGTCCGCGCTGCTCGTGGGGAACCGGCGACCCCCTGAACCTCGCCTACCACGACACCGAGTGGGGCGTCCCGATCCACGACGATCGTCACCTCTTCGAGCTGCTCTGCCTGGAGGGGGCACAGGCGGGCCTCTCCTGGACCACGATCCTGCGCAAGCGCGACGGCTATCGGCTCGCCTTCGAGGGCTGGGATCCGAAGCGGGTCGCGGGCTATGGGGACGCAGATGTGGCGCGGCTGCTTGCCGACCCCGGGATCGTCCGCAATCGGGCCAAGATCGCGTCCGTCATCGGCAACGCGCGAGCCTTCCTCCACCTGGCCGATGCGCCGGGCGCCTTCGACCGATACCTGTGGTCATTCGTCGGCGGGGCGCCCATCCAGAACCGATGGACGGCGATGGGCACCGTTCCCGCGGAGACAGAGGAGTCCAGGGCTCTGTCGCGGGACCTCAGGAAGCGCGGCTTCTCGTTCGTGGGGCCGACCATCGTCTATGCCTTCATGCAGTCGGCGGGGATGGTCAACGACCACCTGGTGACTTGCTTCCGCCACGCGGAGCTCTCGGCGGCCTGAGGCGTACCCGCCCCAGAAGGCTCGGCCAACCAGGACCACCAGCGTGGCGCACGCGAGCACGGGAATGGCCCACGCAAATGGCAGCCAGATCGCCTGCAGCGTCGTAGTGATGACGAAGAGCGCGATCAGCCACGGTGACCAGGATCCATCCGCGCACGATCCCCCGTAGCCTCATGTCGCTACCTCCACCCCTCTGGCAGAGGACCCGACACCAGCATCGCCGCAATGGCAGTAAGGGAAATCGGCGGTGGCTCAGCAGTTGGGAAGGTAATGATGAGGTCGCCGCCGGTGATCGGCGTGTTGACTATCGGTGGGGCGAGGACATGGCCGTCCAAGACGACGAGGAGGTACTCGCCGATGTGCTCCGTCGTAAAGGTGGCCAAGGCCTCGGAGCCAGCAGCGCTGAGCTTGATGAGCAGCGACGGCTGGCCAGACGAATCGGTCGAGACCTCCCCCGACCTGATCTCCGCTGCCCCGATCAGGGCGGTCGCGGTGGCCGGCACCGGATCCCCTACCGCGGGTTCGCCTTCACCCGCGGGCCATGGCACGAGCTCGATGACCCCGGACCGGTGCAGGATGGCATCAACCACCTCGTCGTCGACCGCAATCGGAACCTGCATTGAGTACCGCAGCGAGTCGTCTTCGGTCGCAACGAGTGCCTTCGTTATCCCGAGGGCCTTCAGGCGCCTGGCGAACACCTTGTCAGCGGCGTCGACGGAGTCCCTGCCGGCTGCCGGGATCGGGATCGTCACCGTCATCGCTCGGGTCGGGACCGCCGGCGATGGCAGGGCCTGACATCCAGCCGCCAGGTTTGCAACCAGCATGACGGCAAGGCGAATTCCGCGCATCTGTATCACCCGGTGAAGCGTCGCCTGAGCGTCCGCCCGCCAGACGATCGTGTCAAGGGTTGAGGCGCCCCGGCCCTCCGTATACTCGGGCCGCATGCCCATGCCCATCGCCACCATCGAGGTGCCGGCCAGCAGCGCCAACCTGGGAAGCGGCTTCGACTGCTTCGCGGCTGCCCTCAGCCTGAAGCTGCGCGCGGAGCTGTTCCCCGGCGACGAGGCGGGGATCCTCCTCAACGCCCACGGCGAGGGCACCCCCGGGCCCGATGACGACCCCGAGCAGAACCTCCTGATCCGCGCCTTCCGCGAGGGGATGCGCCTGGCGCACGGCTCGGAGCATGGCTCCGGGGCGTGGCGGATCGAGGTGAGCAGCATGATTCCCGCCGCACGCGGGCTCGGCAGCAGCGCCGCCGCGATCGTGGCGGGACTCCTGCTAGGTGCCGCCGCCGGTCGGCACGCCCCCGATGCCGATGAGCTCTTCACCCTGGCGGCGACGCTCGAGGGGCATCCCGACAACGTGGCGGCCGCCCTCTACGGCGGCGTCACCCTGGCGGTGGGCGGGGAGGTTGGCACGACCCCGCTGCTGCGACGCTTCCGCGTTCCCGAGGCTTGGATCCCGGTCGCTTTCATCGCGTCAGCGACGAGTCGCACGCAGGGGATGCGCGACGCACTGCCGGCGACGGTGCCGCATCACGAGGCCGCGGCGGCAGCCGCCCGCGCGGCAGTCCTCGCCACGGCGGTGATCACCTCGGATGCGGGCTTGCTGCGGACCGCGATGGACGATCGGCTCCATCAGCCGTACCGCCTGCCGCTGCTGGCGGGCTCCCGGGAGCTGATCAAGATGGCATACGAGCACGGCGCCGCCGGAGCAGCGCTCTCGGGAGCCGGTCCGAGCGTCCTCGCCATCTGTGACTCGCCCATCACCGCCCATGCCGTCGAGAAGGCCTGGGGCGCGGCGGGGCAGCGCGGCATGGCGACCCGCCTTCGGTTCGACACCGATGGAGCTCGCCTGAGCGCACCCGAGGCGGTCCGATGAGCCTCGTCACGCTTACGGGCATCGCCAAGAGCCACGGTGCGCAGCACCTATTCGACGGCGTCAACCTGCAGATCACGGCCGGTCGCCGCATCGCGATCGTGGGCCCGAACGGTGCCGGCAAGACCACCCTCCTCGAGATCATCACCGGCGAGCAGGAGGCCGACGCCGGGACCGTTACCCGTGGCAAGGAGTTGGCGATCGGCTATCTCCGCCAGGAGGTGGCACAGGCCGCGGGACGCAGCGTGCTGGCCGAGGTGCTGGCGGGCGCCGGGGCGGTGAGCGGCATCGAGCGGCGGATGCGGCACATCGAGACGGAGATGGCCGAGGCGAGCACCGACCCCGAGGCCGAGGAGGAGCTGGCCGAGCTGATGGACGAGTACGGACGGCTCCAGCACCGCTTCGAGCAGCTCGGCGGCTGGTCGCTGGAGGCGGAGGGGCGGCGGATCCTGGCCGGGCTCGGCTTCGCCCAGGCGGACATGGAGCGCGACATCGGCGAGTTCTCGGGTGGCTGGATGATGCGCGTGGCGCTCGGCCGGCTGCTCCTCGCCAACCCGGACCTGCTCCTCCTCGACGAGCCGACCAACCACCTGGACCTGGCATCGGTGGAGTGGCTGCAGGGGTTCCTGGGCGAGTACGCCGGGGCGGTGGTACTCGTCAGCCACGACCGCGACTTCATCAACGCCGTCGTGAACCGCGTGGCCGAGCTGAATCACGGGATGTTCACCGAGTACGTCGGCGACTTCGCCGACTTCGTCGAGCAGCGCGACGAGCGGATCGCGCAGCTCGAGACGGCCGCCAAGGCGCAGGGGAAGACGATCGCGCGCATCGAGCGCTACATCGAGCGCTTCCGCTACAAGAAGACGAAGGCGCGCCAGGTGCAGAGCCGGATCAAGCAGGTCGCCCGCATCGAGCGGATCGAGGTGCCGACGGAACGCACCAAGTCGGTGAAGTTCCGCTTTCCGGAGCCGCCGCGCAGCGGCCGGATCGTCATCACCCTCGATGGAATCGTGAAGCGCTATGGCCCGCACACGGTGTACGACGGCCTCGACCTGATCCTCGAGCGGGGACAGAAGGTCGCACTCATCGGCCCGAACGGCGCCGGCAAGAGCACCCTGCTGAAGATCCTCGCCGGCGTCCTGGAGTTCGAGGGCGGAAGCCGCGACCTGGGCAGCAACGTGCGGGTCGCCTACTTCGCCCAGCACCAGATCGAGGCGCTCAACCCGGCCAACACCGTCTTCGAGGAGCTCGCCGGCACGGCCGCGCGGATGAGCACCGCCGAGATGCGGAAGCTGCTCGGCGCGTTCCTCTTCACCGGCAACGCGGTCGAGAAGAAGGTCGAGATCCTGTCGGGCGGTGAGCAGACGCGACTTGCCCTCGCCAAGCTGATGGCCGATCCGGCCAACCTGCTCTGCCTCGACGAGCCGACCAACCACCTGGACATCCAGTCGCGCGACGTGCTGGAGGACGCGCTGAACGCCTTCCCGGGCACGATCGTGCTGATCACCCATGACCGATACCTGATCCGCTCGGTGGCGAACGCGATCATCGAGGTCAACGCGGGCGAGGCGACCCTCTACCCCGGCGACTTCGAGTACTACGCCGCCAAGCGCGGCCTGGACATCGAGACGCGAGGAGCCGTCGAGGGCGTGGCAACTCCGCGGGGTATCGAGGCTGCGCCTCCGCGACCGCGCGAATCGGCGGTCGAGGCGACCGCCCGCAAGCGAGCGGAGGCCGAGGCCCGCAACCGCCGCTATCGTCGGACCCGTGACCTGCGGGATGCCCTCGAGCGCGTGGAGGCCGAGGCCAAGGCGACCGACCTCGAGCTCGCGGAGATGAGCGGACGCCTGGCGGATCCCGCCACCTACGCCGATCACCGCGCCTTCCGGGAGCTGATCGACGACCACACCGCGGCCCGGGATCGCGCCGACCACCTCGCCGGCGAGTGGGAGCGCCAGAGCACCGAGCTCGAGGAGGCGGAGGCCGAGGAGACCCTCGCCCCGACGGCCCGATGATCCGGCGCCCATCCTCGACGACCCTGGGCGCGCTGATGATCGTGATCGCCGCCGGCGGCTTCGGGACCCTGGGGCCGATCACCCGCTATGCCGATGAGGCTGGTGTCTCGACGCTGACGCTCGCGACGTGGCGCGCTGGGGTCGGTGCCGCCGTCGTGCTCATCTTCCTGGCCGCTCAGTCGTTCGTCGGTCGACAGTCGTGGCGTCGATGGCGCGATGTGCCGGTCCGCGACCGGATCGTCATGGTCAGTGCCGCCGTTACCAATGCAGGGCTCAACTTCGCCGCGTTCACGGCCTTCCTGCGCATCGGCGTTGCCCTGACGCTGCTGATCTTCTATGTGTATCCCGCCTTCGTGGCGCTCGCCAGCGTCGTCTGGTTCGGCGAGCGGCTCGACCGCGTGCGCTGGGCTGCGCTTGCCATGTCGATGGCCGGCGTTGTCCTGGTCGTCGTGGGAGCGGGCGAGCTGGGGGCACTCGACGCGCTGGGAATCGGCCTGGCCCTTTTCGGCGCCCTGGCCCAGACCTATTACGCCCTGGCGGCCAACCACTGGTTCCGCGCCGTGCCCGGAGCGCAGGCTGCGGCCTCCACCATGGGCGGCGCGGCGATCATCTACCTGGCTGCGGCGCTCGTTTTCGGCCAGTTCGCGGGGATGACCGAGCCGCTGGCGAGTGGGGCTTCGCTGTGGCCGGTGCTGGTCGCGGGCGTCATCGGCGCGGGCCTGCCGACCGTGGCGTTCATCGTTGGCATCCGGCTGCTCGGCGCGCCCCGGGCGACGATTCTTGCGACGCTCGAGCCGGTGGTCGGCGTCAGCCTGGCGGCGATCCTCTTTGCCGCAGTGCCGACGCCGCTCCAGCTCGTGGGCGGGGCACTCATCATCGCGGCCGGGATCGTCCTGCAGCTTCGGCCCGGAGGCGAGGTGGCCGAGCACGAGGCGGTCGTGGAGCTCCCCGCCTAGCGCGGCCCGCTACCCTCCGCTGGTGGCCCGCCGCCTGACCGATTCCTCCGAGCTCGCACGAGTGCGCGCCTCGCTGCTGGCGTGGTACGCCGTCGACCATCGAGACTTTCCCTGGCGCCGGACGAGCGACCCGTACGCCGTGCTGGTCAGCGAGGTGATGCTCCAGCAGACGCAGGCCTCGCGCATCGCCGCTCGCTTTCCCGCGTTCATGGCGCAGTTTCCAACCGCCGCCGCCCTCGCCACGGCGAGCGAGGCGCAGGTGCTGGCCGCCTGGTCCGGGCTCGGCTACAACCGCCGCGCCCTGGCCCTGCGCCGCGCCGCGGGCGAGGTCGACCGCCACGGCTGGCCACGGGACGTGGCGGCGCTGCAGCGGCTGCCGGGGATCGGTCCCTACACCGCTCGCGCCATCGCCAGCCTGGCCTTCGGGGAGCCGGTCGGCGTCGTCGACACCAACGTGCGCCGCTGGCTCGTGCGCCGTTTCGGCCTCCTGGCCTCCACGCCGGCGCGCGAGCTCCAGGTGCTGGCGGACGCCCTTGCCGGGGCAGGCGACGACACCGATGCCGCCCCCTGGACCCAGGCCACGATGGAGTTCGGCGCGGGGGTCTGCACGCCTCGCACCCCGGCCTGCGACGCCTGCCCGATCTCCGAGGGATGCCCGTCGCGCGGCCTGGGCATGATCGTGCCGGTCCCTCGGCAGGCAGCCTTCGCCGGGTCGGATCGCGCGTATCGCGGCGCGCTCCTCCGGGCACTCAGTGCCGCGCCCGGGCACGCCATCAGTGCGCGCATCGCGCGGCATATCGTCCCCGAGCCTGCCATCGGTCGCATCGTGCGCGACCTGGAACGGGATGGACTCCTGCATCGGTCCGCTGGCCGCCTGGTCCTGGGCGGCCGGCCGGAGCCGGTCGCTACAATCGGCGCATGAGCACCGCCACCGCCGGCCTCAAGGTGAAGATCGGCGACCAGATCCCGTCAGTCGGGCTGCGCGCCACCGATGGCTACCTCCTCAACCTGCGCAGCCTCGTCGGCAAGCAGCCGGTGGTCCTCCTCTTCTTCGGCGGACCCACCCTCAAGGCTGCGGCTCGCGAGCGAGGTGACGCGTTGGCGCTCGCCCTCAGGGAGGCGCACCCGCGGCTCGCGAAGCAGGGCGTCACGATCATGGGCGTGACGACCGACAACGAGCTCCAGCAGAAGGCGTACGTCGAGGAGCACGCGCTTCCGTACCTCCTCTACTCCGATGAGCGACGGATCGCGGTCTCGCAGCTCGGTATCCCGACCACCGATGTGCGCGGCAACATCAATGCCGAGCCGACCGCCTTTGCGGTGCGCATCGACGGAACCATCCTGGACATCGTCGAGCAGGCCGCTCCCAAGGGCCTCGTGGCGCGTCTGCTCGAGGCGATCTTCCCGCCGGGGTAGGCCGATGCTCGCCGTCCGGAGCTACGCCCCCGGCGAGCCGCTGCGCATCGAGGAGGTCCCGATCCCCAGGCCGAAGGGGAGCGAGATCCTGGTGAGGGTCGGCGGGTGTGGCGTCTGCCACACCGATCTGCACATCGCCCGCACGAACCGGATCCGCGTCCTGCGGCCGCTGACCCTGGGGCACGAGGTCGGCGGCTGGATTGACGCCGCGGGTCCAGGCGCTGCCGCTGAGCTGAAGCGAGCGCGACTCGCCCACGGCGACGCCGTTCTCGTCTTCGGCGGTTGGGGCTGCGGCGCCTGCCCCCAATGCGCGGCCGGCGCCGAGCAGCGCTGCGAGCGCTCCGCATCGCCGGGATTCCAGCGCGATGGCGGCTATGCCGAGTACATGCTCGTGCCGCACGCCCGTCACCTCGTGCCGCTCGGGCATCTCCATCCGGACCATGCGGCTCCGTTGGCGGATGCCGGCGTCACGCCCTGGCGCGCAGTGGAGCGCGCATCGGCGTGGCTGCAGCCAGGTGCCCGGGTGCTGCTGATCGGCTTCGGCGGCCTCGGCCAGTTCGCGCTGCAGTTCCTGCGCCGCCTCCCCGACCTCACTATCGCCGTGCGCGAGCTGAGCCCCGAGAAGCTGGCCCTGGCGGGTGAGCTGGGTGCGGACCTGGGGCTGCTGATGGGCGACGAGGCGCTGGTCGAGCTGGGCCTCGGCGGACCGGCTGACGTCGTCTTCGACTTCGTGGGCAACGACCCGAGCCTGGACTACGCGGCGCGGAACGTGGCCCCCGGCGGCCTGGTCTCGGTGGTCGGCGAGGGCGGCGGGCGCTACGAGTTCAGCTTCGACCGGCTCCCCGTGGAAGCCAGCCTGACGACCACTGCCTGGGGTTCACTTGACGACCTGCGCGACGTGGTCCGGCTTGCGAAGCGCGGCCGGCTGAAGTGGAAGGTCGAGCGGATGCCGCTGGCCGAGGCTGCCGCGGCGCACGACCGGCTGGCGGAGGGCCGCGTCTCCGGACGCATCGTCCTGGTGCCCGGCGCATGAGGCGCTAGGCCGGAGCGCTCCAGCCGGCGATCAGGTCCTTGGTGCGCTGTACCAGCACCGTGGCGCCCTTCTGTTCGTAGAGATCCGCCGCCTCACGAGCAGCAGCCAGGGTCTCATCGACCTTTCCGGCGGCGTGCAGGACGTGCGCCAGGTGCATCAGGGCATCGGCGTGGAGGGCCAGGTAATCCGTTCGGGCCATGATCGACACCGCCTCCCGCGCAAGCTCCTCTGCCTCCGCGTGCTGCCCGCGGCTGGAGAGGACGCGGGCCTGGATGGCACGGCTGCGACCCTGCGAGGCGATGTCATCGGCCGATGACGTCTCGCGCGCATTGGTCGCGTAGCTCCATGCCTCGTCCAGGTCGCCAGCAGCAAGATGGGCCTCTGCCACGGCGGTGGCGGTGGTGGAGGCGCCGGCGCGATCGCCAGCCGCCAGCTTCTCCTCATATGCGAGCTGCAGGCTGCGAACCGCCTCCGCGACATCGCCGGCCAGCAGGGCCACGTTCCCGGCCACCTCGTGAGCCTCGGAGCTGAGCATCGGGCGACCGCGCTCGGCCATCTGGGCCGTCGTCCGCGCGAGCGCCTCCCGGGCTTCGGCGAACCTGCCCTGCAGGCAGAGCATCCTGCTGGCGCCCGACGCACCGCCGGGCAGCTGGGTCGTGTGCCCGCCCTCCTCCTCCACCAGACGGAGGGCCTCCTCGACGGGCACCGGGCCGAGCAGGGCCGCCACCACCCGGAGCCCGCGGGCACGATTTGCGAGGGATCCGGAGGCCGCGCTCGAGGCTGCATCGAGGATCGCCTGGGCGCGGGCGCCCCCCTCCCCTGCCCTGCCGACGACGAAGAGGCCCAGGGCCGCCAGCAGCTCCGCCTGGTAGTGGCCCTCAGCGTCGCCGAGCTCGGCGAACCGGTCACGCAGGGCCTCGGCGCTGCGCGCGTATTGCGACGCCGCGCTGGACTGGGTGGAGCTCTGCACGAAGAGAAGCCCAAGCTCCGCCCACGCGGCGCCTCGCGCATCCCCGGCCGCCTTCGATTCGTCCAGCGCCTCCTGGAGGAGGCGCTCCGCCCTTGGGCCATTGCCGGCGAAGAGAAGGTTGGGGGCGACCTGGCCGACCAGGAGGCGTCGATCGGTATCGTGGGGCAGGAGTGCGGCGGCGCGTTCCAGCAGGTCGACGCTGGCCGACAGGTCGGCGCGCCCCTCGGCGCGACGTGAGGCCTCCGCCAGGAGGGTCCCGGCGCGGAGGGCGAGGGCGGCTGCGGCAGCGTCGGGTGGGGCCAGCTCAGCCCGGTAGCGGTAGGCCTGTTCGAGGTGGTACGCGATGATCTCGCCGTATTCGAGCACCCGGTCGCCGACCACCTGCTCCAGCCAGCCGGCGACCCGTTCGTGCAGCTCGGAGCGGGACTGCTTGGCCAGCCCCTGGTAGGCCGCGTCGCGGATCAGCACGTGCCGGAATCGATAGGCCTCCTCGTTGGGGAAGGCGGGTGGCTCCCGGCGGATCAGCTCCATGCGGACGAGGTTGGCCAGGCTCTCGGGAACGCGCTCCCGCATCGGCTCCGGAACGAGCGCCGTTACCCCGCCACGGTGAAACGTGCTGCCCTCGACGCTTGCCCGCTCGATGACCAGGCGCTCCTCAGGACCCAGCGAGCCGAGGCGCGCGGAGAGGAGAGCCTGGATGGTGGGAGGCATTGCGAGGTCGCGCAGGTCGGCCGCTGCCTCCCAACCCGCTTCCGTACGTCGCAGGATTCCGTCGTCGATCAGCTTGGCCAGCAGCTCCTCGACGAAGAGGGGGTTTCCCTCGGCGGCCTGCGTGATGCGGCGGCGAAAGGCCAAAGGGACGTCTGCGCGGCCGAGGAGGCTGTCGACCAGCTCCTCGCCCTGGGCCTCGGAGAGGGACTCGAGATGAACGGTTGTCGCCCGTCGCCTGCCATCACCCCACATGGGACGGGCCTCCAGCAGCTCGAGCCGGGCCATCGCAATCAGCAGGATCGGCGCGTCGCGAGTCCAGTCGGCGATGTGCTCCACCAGGTCGAGGAAAGTCGGCTCACCCCAGTGGATGTCGTCGAGCACCAGCACCAGCGGCCGACGCCGAGCCATCGCCTCGAACGTCTCGCGAATCGCCCAGAAGAGCTCCTCCTGGTCGTGGGTGCCAGCGCTCATGCCCAGGAGGCTGCCCACCGCGGCGACGAGGCGCTCCGCATCTGGATCCGCCTCCACGAGCGTGGCCAACCCCAGCTCTGGCTGCTCCGCATCGGCCACCTCCGCGCTCACGATGCCGCTGCGGAGTGCCTCGGCGACGGGCCAGTAGGTGATGCCGCTGCCATAGGCGAGGCAGCGGCCGGTGGCCACCGCGGCCGCGTCGCCCAGTCCGATGACGAACTCGTCGACCAGGCGCGACTTGCCGACACCCGCGACACCCAGGACGGTGAAGAGATAGCAGCCGCGATCCTCGACGGCCTCGTGGAACGCCTGCTGGAGCATCTGCATCGGCCGCTCCCGCCCAACGAGCGGCGCGTCCTGCGGTCGTGAACGCGGTCGCGGCACGTCCTTGACGGACAGCAGCCTCCATGCTGGTACGGGCCTGCTCTTGCCCTTCAGGCTGAGCGGGCCGACGGGCTCGGCACTGACCGCATATCTCACCAGCTGGTGGGTCTCGGCGCCGATGAAGATCTCGCCCGGAGCAGCCGCAGCCTCAAGGCGGGCGGCCACGTTCACCGGGTCGCCGGTGACGATCCGCTGCCCAAACGCCATGTCGCCGGCCACGACTGGCCCGGTGTTGATCCCCATCCGCCATTCGATTGCGACCCCGCGCTCCGCCCGCATCTGCGGCGCGAGCTCGGCCAGTCGACGACTGATATCCAGGGCTGCACGGCAGGCGCGCATTGCATCGTCCTCGTGCACGGTGGGCACCCCGAAGACGGCCATCACCGCGTCGCCGATGAACTTCTCTATGACTCCCCCGTGCGACTCGATCCCCTCGCGCATGACGTCGAAGTAGCGAGTCATGACGACCCGCATCGACTCGGGATCCATCTCCTCACCGAGAGCGGTCGAGGAGACGGCGTCGATGAACAGGATCGTGACCGTCTTGCGGGTCTCGGCCGCCGGTGGAGTGGTTGAATCAGGCATCTCGGCGTTCACTGCACGGAGGAGGGCGAACGGCTACCCGCTCCACTCGTCGATGAGGCGCCGGGTCTTTTCCGCGAAGAAGGTCGCGCCCTTCCGGTCGTACAGCGCAACGGCCTCACGGGCCTTCTCCAACGCCTCATCTGGCTTGCCCGCGGCGCGCAGCACCATCGCCTGGTGAACCAGGGCCTGGCCGTGACGGTCGAGATAGTCGGTCCGCGCCATGATCGCGACCGCCTCGGCTGCCAACGCCTCCGCCGCGTCGTGCTCTGCCCGCCGCGAGAGGACGCGGGCCTGCACCTCCCGGCCACCGGCCTGGGAGATCACGTCGTCGCTGGACGACCATTCGCGCGCGATGGTGCCGTATTGCCACGCCTCATCGTCCTGGTTCAGCTCGAGCAGCACCAGGCCAAGGTCCACCGCGTGAGTCGAGGCGAACGACCGATCGCCGGTCGCGGCCATCGCCTCGTAGCCCGCCCGCATCAATCGAGCCGCTTCATCAAAGTCGCCGGTGAGGGCCCTGATCTCGCCCTCGGCGGCTGCGGTGGAGGCGATCTGGTGGCGGTTCCCCAGGTCCTCGTATGCGGCCCTGGCCGTGGCATTCAGCTCGAGCGCCTCGGCAAACCGACCCTGGAGGGAGCGCATGCGCGACAGGCCGCGATAGGCGCCAACATCGTGCCGCTTCTGCAGGTCGATGCGCCCGATGACCTCCTCGACGGGCATCGGCCCATAGACCGATGCGGCACCTGCCGATTGACGCGCCTGGCTAGCCCAGACTTCGTCCGACGGACCAAGGTCGATCAGCACACTGGCCCGGCGGACCGCTTCTCCGGCCTGACCCATGGCGAACAGCAGGAACGCCGCCGCAGCCTCTGCCAGCCGTGCACCGGCATCGTCCCCGACTCGCGCGAGGATCGCACCCTGGCGCTCAGCCTCCGCCACCGACTCGGACAGCTCTGCTGAACGGGTCGACGACTGGACGAAGGTCAGGATGAGCCTCGCCATCGCCGCCGCCCCCTCGTCGCCCGCGCGATCGCCATCAGCGATCGCGTCGGCAAGGATGGCCTCGGCCCGTGGGCCGTCACCGGACTCGTAGACGCGATCCCCCAACCTGGAGAGCAGCCGGCGCCGCCGGGGACCATCCGGCAGCAGGGCGACCGCTCGCCCCAGCAGATCGACCGTGGCCGAGACGTCGGCGCGGGTATCGGCCCGCTCCCCGGCATCGGCGAGAAGGGCACCCGCCCGCTCCGCGAGCTCCTGCGCATGCGCGTCCGGCGGCCCGAGCTCGATGCGGTACCGATATGCCTGCTCGAGGTGGTAGGCGATGATCTCCTCGTATTCGGCGAGCCGCTCCGACGCGACGCGCTCGAGCCACGCCGCGAACCGCTCGTGCAGCTCGGATCGCGTCTGCTTGGCAAGAGCCTGGTAGGCGGCGTCGCGGATCAGGAGATGCCGGAAGCGATACGCCTCGTCGCCGACGAACGACGACTGATCGGGGCGCACCAGCTCCATGCGCATGAGGCTCGCCAGCCGGTCGCGCACCTGCCCGCGCATCGGCTCGGGGGCCATCTCCGTGACCGCGCCACTGTGGAACACCTTCCCCTCGACGGCGGCCCGTTCGATCACCGTCCGCTCCTCGCTGCCGAGCCCGTCGAGCCTCGCCGCCAGCAGTGCCTGGATGGTCGGTGGGAGCGAGAGCTGCCGCAGGTCGCCGGGTGCGGCCCAGCCTCCGTTCGAATGCACCAGGAACCCATCGTCGATGAGCTTGGCGAGCAGCTCCTCGACGAAGAGTGGATTCCCCTCGGCCGCCTGGCTGATGTGGGTCCGAAACTCGGCCGGCAGCTCGGCACGACCCAGGAGGCTGGCAACCAGCTCCTCGCTCTCAACCTCGGAGAGCGGCTCGAGCGACATGGTCGTCACCCATCGCTTCCCCCCGCCCCAGGTCGGTCGCTTCTCGAGGAGCTCGGCGCGCGCCATGGCGATCAGGAGGATCGGGGCATCCCGCGTCCAGTCGGCGATGTGCTCGATCAGATCGAGGAAGGTCGGCTCCCCCCAATGGATGTCATCGAAGACCAGGATCAGTGGCTTGCGGCGCGCGAGAGCCTCGAACGTCTTGCGGATGGCCCAGAAGATCTCGTCGGGCGCGGGAGGACTGTCCTGGATGCCGAGCAGGCTCCCCACGGTAGCGGCAACGCGCTCGGCCTCGGGCTCATCGCCGAGGACGTCCCGCAGGCGCGCATCAGCGGTCTCGGGCGCATCACCCTCCGCAATCCCCGCTCCGTCTCGAAGGGCCTCCGCCACCGGCCAGTAGGTGATCCCCTGCCCATACGCGAGGCATCGGCCAAATGCGACCTGGGCCTGGTCGCCCAATGAGCCGATGAACTCCTCGACCACGCGGGACTTCCCGACTCCTGCCGCGCCGACGATCGTGAACAGATGGCAGACCCGCTCTTCGATCGCCTCGTGGAAGGCGTCGTCCAGGCGCCCCAGCGGTCGGAGGCGCCCCACGAGAGGCGCCTCCGAGGGCCGGTTGTGCCGCCCCGCGGCGTGCGACACGCCTGTCAGGCGCCAGGCGGGAACAGGCTCGGACTTGCCCTTGAGCGTCAGGGGCTCGACCGGTTCGGTCGACACCGCTTCGCGGACGAGCGCGTACGTCTCCGCGCCAAGGAGAATCTCGCCCGGGGCGGCCGCCGCCTCGAGCCGCGCTGCGACGTTCACCGCGTCGCCGGTAACGATCCGCTGCCCGGCCGCCACGTCTCCCGCCACCACCGGCCCAGTGTTGATTCCCGCTCGCCACTCGATGGCAACGCCGCGGTCCGCCTGGATCTGCGGCTCGAGCTCGGCGAGGCGGCTGCGGATCTCGACGGCCGCCCGGCACGCACGCAGCGCGTCGTCCTCGTGCACCGTCGGCACGCCGAAGATGGCCATCACCGCGTCGCCGATGAACTTCTCGACCGCCCCGCCGTGCGACTCGATTGCCTCGCGCATGACGTCGAAATACCGCGTCATCACCGCCCGCAGTGACTCTGGGTCCATCCGCTCGCCCAGCGATGTCGACGAGACGGCGTCGATGAAGAGCACCGTCACCGTCTTCCGAGTCTCGGCCGTCGCGCCCGCCGACTCGATCAACTTGCCGCAGGTCGAGCAGAAGCGCGAGCTCGGGAGGTTGGGGGCTCCGCACGAGGGGCAAGTCACGGCGTCGATCATGCCGGCTCGCCACGCCAGTCCGCGATCAGCTTTCGCGTGCTCTCGACGAAGAAGGTCGCTCCCTTGGCCTCGTACAGCTCGATGGCCTTCTTGGCTGCCTCAACCGCATCGGCACCTTTTCCCGCCGCCTGCAGCACCCTTGCCAGGTGGACAAGCGCACTTCCCCGGAAGGCGAGGTAGTCGGTGGCTTCCATGATCGCCACCGCTTCGCGGGCCAGTGCCTCAGCGTCCTCGTGCTGTCCCCTGGCCGAGAGGACGTCGGCCTGCATCTGTCGGCCGCCGGACTGGGATGCAACGTCGTCGCTCGCGGAGGTCTCGCGGGCGATCGTCGCGTACTCCCAGGCCGCGGCCAGATCCCCGGCCTCGACGTACGCTTCCGCAGCCTCTGCCGCAGCGGTCGACGCGAATCCCCTGTCGCCGAGCGCGACGAGCCCGTCGTAGGAGCGTTTCAGCATCTGGGCGGCCCGTTCGACGTCCCCTGACCAGAATGCGATCGAGCCCTCAACCTCGTCGACCACGGTGTGGAAGATGCGGTCTCCCAGCTCAGCGCCTCGCAGACTGGCTTCGGCAATGACCTGCGTCGCCTCGGCGAATCTTCCTTGCAGGAGGCGCATCCGAGCGATTGCGACGAGCAGTCCGGGGTGTGGGCCGCTCTCCTCGGCCGTTTGCTCCATTAATGCGATGACCTCATCGGCACGCATCGGTCCATATACAGCGGCGCCAGTCCGCTGCAGCCGAGCCCACGTGGCGACGTTCCCGGAGGCGGGGGCGTCGAGTACGCGCTGCATTCGAACCATGGCATCGCCGGCCTGGCCCAACTGAAAGAGGCTCAGGGCAGCCAACAGGTCGGCGGCCTGGGCACCTTCCACGTCTCCGACGCGCGTCAGCTGGTCCCGCAACTGCTCGGCCTTGCTGACCATCCCCGAGCCCTCGATGGACCTGGTTGAACTCGTGACCATCAACATGCTGACGTTGGCCCAGGCAGCGGCTCGCTCGTCACCCGCAGCACTCGCCTCGGCAATCGTGTCGTTCAGCATCCGCTCCGCACTGGCACCGTCGCCGGCATAGAGGACCCAAATGCCCGTCTGCGCCACCAGCAGGCGCCGCGCATCCCCCGGTGGGAGAAGGCTGACAGCGCGCTTCAGGAGGTCCACCGTTGCTCCGAGATCGCCCCGTCCCTGGGCCCGCCGGCAGGCCTGCGCCAGGAGCGTCCCGGCTCTCCGCGCGAGCTCCACAGCGGCGGTATCCGGTGGTCCCAGCTCGGATCGGTAGCGATAGGCCTGCTCCAGGTGGTACGCGATGATCTCCCCGTACTCGATCTCCCGGTCGGCCGCGACGCGCTCCAGCCAATCGGCAAAGCGTTCGTGGAGCTCAGATCGCGACTGCTTGGCCAGCCCCTGGTAGGCAGCATCCCGGATCAGGAGGTGCCTGAACCGATACGCCTCCTCACCGGCAAAGGCGGCCTGATCGGGCCGCACCAGCTCCATCCGAAGCAGGCCTGCCAGCCGGTCCGGAACGTTTGGTCGCAACGGCTCCGAGGCGAGGGCCGCGACGGCGCCGCGGTGGAAGGTCTTGCCCTCGACGGCGCCGCGCTCGATGACCGCGCGCTCGTCCGCGCTCAGCCCGTCAAGGCGGGCCGCCAGCAGGGCCTGGATGCTGGGAGGCATTGAGAGATCTCGGAGGTCACCCACACAGGCCCAGCCCGCGGCGGTGCGCTGCAGGAACCCATCATCGATCAGCTTGGCCAGCAGCTCTTCGACGAAGAGCGGATTGCCCTCCGCCGCCTGGCTGACCCGGCCGCGGAAATCCGGCGGCAAGTCGGCCTCGCCGAGCAGGCTCTCGACCAGCTGATCACTCTCGTGCTCGGAGAGGGGCTCCAGCTGCACCGTCGTCGCCGATCGCTTGCCTCCGCCCCAGGCCGGACGCTTCTCGAGGAGCTCGGAGCGGGCCATGGCGATCAGCAGGATCGGTGCATCCCGGGTCCAGTCGGCGATGTGCTCGACGAGGTCGAGGAATGTCGCCTCGCCCCAATGGATGTCGTCGAGCACGAGCACCAGCGGTCGCCGGCGGGCGAGTGCCTCGAAGGTCTTGCGGACCGCCCAGAAAAGCTCCTCCTGGTCGTGGGGCTCGCTGTCCAGGCCGATGAGGCTCCCGACCGCTCCTGCGATCCGCTCAGCCTGTGGCTCGTCGCTCAGCGCTGCGCGAAGCGCACCCGCCGCGTCGTCGGTCGTCGCGGCCTCGGCGATCCCGATCCCGCTGCGCAGCGCCTCGGCGACCGGCCAGTAGGTGATGCCACTCCCGTAGGGCAGGCAGCGGCCCGAGGCCACGCCGGCCCGATCCCCCAGCCCGCTGAGGAATTCGTCGACGAGCCGCGACTTACCGACCCCTGCCACGCCGAGCACCGTGAACAGGTGGCAGACCCGATCCTCCACAACTTCGTTGAACGCCTCTTCCAGCAGCCGCAGCGGCCGACGCCTTCCGATGAGCGGCGCCTCCTGCGGTCGCGCCTGCCTGCCCGAGGTCTCGCCCACCGCAACCAGGCGCCAGGCCGGGACCGGCTCGGTCTTGCCCTTGAGCGTCAGTGCCTCGACCGGTTCCGCCGTGACGGCGTCACGGACCAGCGCCTCCGTCTCCGAGCCCATGAGGATCTCCCCGGGCGCAGCGGCTGCCTCGAGCCGAGCCGCCACGTTGACGGCGTCGCCGGTCACGATGCGCTGGCCCGCAGCCACGTCGCCGGCGACCACCGGCCCGGTGTTGATGCCGGCGCGCCACTCGATGGCAACGCCCCGCTCGGCGCGGATGAGCGGCTCCAACTCCGCGAGACGACTCCGGATCTCGACGGCCGCCCGGCACGCACGCAACGCGTCGTCCTCGTGAACGGTCGGTACGCCGAAGATCGCCATCACCGCATCGCCGATGAACTTCTCGACTGCTCCGCCGTGCGACTCGATCGCCTCGCGCATGACGTCGAAGTAGCGCGTCATGACCGCGCGCATCGACTCGGGATCAATGCGCTCGCCCAGCGACGTGGAGGAGACGGCGTCAATGAAGAGGACGGTGACCGTCTTGCGCGACTCACGAGCGGGCTCGACCAGGACGCCGATCGGGCTTCCGCACGAATAGCAGAAACGCGCCCCCTCCGGATTTTCGGTCCCGCAGCTGGCGCAGACCGCCATTTCAGCCTCCAAGCCGAGCGATCGCGGCGTCGATGCGCGACAGCGTCCGCTCTCGCCCGAGCAGCTCCATCGACCCGAAGAGAGGCGGCGAGACGAGGCGACCGGTGATCGCCACCCGCAGCGGCCGGAAGAAGTCGCCTGCCTTCCAGCCGTGACCTTCTGCGGCGTTTCGGCTGATCTCCTCGAGCTCGCCGGCGGCGAAGTCTTCCTCGCCGACGGCCGCCAAGGCTTCCCGCGCGATGCGCATCGCCTCAGCCGTCTCGGCAGCGGTCCGGCCCTTGGCAAGCAGGAGCTCGTCGTCGTACAGGGCCGCGACATCGGCATCGGTCTCGGTCAGGAACGCCGACAGCTCGGTGGCGTCACCCAATCGCACCAGCCGCTCCTTGAGAAGCGGGGCGAGGCGCATCAGGATCCCGTCGTCGAGCCCCTCGGGCAGGAAGGGGCGCAGCCGCAGCGCGAGCTGCCCATCGGCCAGGGAGCGGATGTAGACGCCGTTGAGGTAGTCGAGCCGATCCTTGTCGAAGACGGCCCCTGCCTTGTGCACCTCACCGATGTCGAACCGCTCGGCCAGCTCGGCCAGGGAGAAGATCTCCTCCTCCGTCCCCGGCGACCAGCCGAGGAAGGCGAGGAAGTTGACCATCGCCTCGGGCAGGTACCCCTGCTCGCGGTAGGCGGTCATGGCGGTCTGCGACTTGCGCTTGCTCATCTTCGACCGATCCGGGTTGAGGATCAATGGAATGTGGCCGAAGATCGGCTCCCGATAGCCGAGCGCCCGGATCAGGGCGATGTGCTTCGGCGTGTTCGAGAGGTGGTCCTCGCCTCGCACCACGTGCGTGATCGCCATCGCCTCGTCGTCGATGACCACCACGAAGTGGTAGAGCGGCATCCCGTTGCCCCGCACGATCAGGAAGTCGCCCAGGAGCGCGTTGTCGAACTCGACCTCGCCGCGGATCAGGTCGTCGAACCGGATCTTCTCCGGCGGAACCTTCAGTCGCAGCGCGGGCTTGCGCCCTTCCTCCGCAAACGCGGCGAGATCGGCATCGGTCAGGGCCAGGCAGCGGCCGTTGTAGCGCGGCGCCTCGTGCTTCCGCTCCTGTTCGTGGCGGACGGCGTCGAGCTCCTGAGGCGTGCAGTAGCAGTGATAGGCGGCGCCACTCTCCAGCAGCCGGGCGGCCTCGCGCGCATACAGCTCCATCCGCTGGCTCTGGCGATAGGGCGCGAACGGACCGATATCATCGCCGCCCGCCACCTGCGGCCCCTCGTCCCACGAGATGCCGAGCCAGTGCAGGTTGTCGATGATGTCCTGCTCCCACTCGTCGGTCCCTCGCTCCACGTCGGTGTCCTCGACCCGCAGGACGAAGGTGCCGCCCGCGTGCTTCGCGAACAGATAGTTGTAGAGGCTGGTGCGGGCCGTCCCGATGTGGAGCGGGCCGGTGGGGCTCGGCGCCATCCGGACGCGGATGGAGGTTGGATCGGGGGTGCTCATCGGTCGTCCGATGGTAGCAGCAGCTCCTCGACTGCCGGCTGGATCGCATTGACCCACAGCGCGTACTGGGCGCTGGACGGATGGAGCCCGTCGACAGCCACTAGCAACGGATCGGTGGCGGCCGCCTGCGAGATTTCGAAGATGTCGGGCACGTACCTGATGCCTCGGGCCGCGCACAGCTCGCCCATGCGACGGTTGAACCGCACGATCCCGGCCCGTTGCTCCGCCGGCGAGCCGAAGGCCGCTCCTTGGGGCGTGACGGTGTAATTCGGCGTCGCAACGCACAGGATCCGGTCCGCGGGTACCTGACCCAGCAGCTCGTCCAGGATCTGGACCAGGTTGGCAGCGTAGCGCTGCTCCGGCATGCCGCGGACCACATCGTTGACGCCGATCAGCAGCGTGACGAACTCCGGTCGCAGGTCCTGGAGCTGAGGGAGCTCATCGATGATCAGCTCGTCGGTGCTGTAGCCGTTGACCGCCAGGTTGGCGACGAGCTTCAGCTCCGTCACGCGCTCCACAAGCTGGCTCGGCCAGCTCTCATCTGCGGTGACCGAGGTGCCGATGGTGTACGAGTCGCCCAGCGCTACGTAGCGCACCTCACCGACCGAGTGTCGGGTTGCCCTTTGCGGTGTTCAGCTTCACCGCCTGCTTGACCAGCTCCCGCAGAGCATCCGCCGGGATGTCCTTGACCGAGGTGATCTTGATGTGCCGCATCCGCTCGCCGTCCCCGGTGAGCACCTTCTTCGGGTCATCCATCTCGGTGCCTCGCCAGAAGCCGATGTCGACGTGCTTGGGGTAGGCCTTCATCCAGATCATCGGCCCGTTCCATTCCCATACGGGCTGGGCCCACTTGATTCCTACCGCGGAATGCGGCGCCCCCTCTTTGACGACCTCACGCAGGCGCTTCATGGCGTCGGTGCGCCAGTCGTCGAAGGCGGCGATGTACTCGTCAACGGTCTTCTGCCCGTTCATCGGTCAGTTGGTCCTCATACGTATGCAGACAATGTATCCCGACGGCTAATTCAGGACCGCGCGAACCTCACCCACCTGCTCCCCCCGCGGGTCGAGGATCCGGGGGGCCGCGTGCTCACCGAGGCGCGACAACGCGTCGGCGTCCAGCACGCCGAGCCGAGCGAGCGCTGCGGAGACCGCCACGTCGCCGCCGCGACGGGCGAGGTCACCGTCCTCGATCTTCAGGGCGAGGCCAAACGGCGCGGTCTGGCCATCGCGGAGCACGGCGACGGCCTTCACCCCCTCCGCACCCCCCTTCGACACCAGGCGGCCGGGCCTGGCGCGCATCAGCTCGGTGTCGAAGCGGCGCCGGTCGCCCCCGACGAGCTCGGGATGGGCCATCATCGCGTCCCGGATCCGCTCGAAGGCCGACCGCAGGGCCGAGTCCTCGATGCCGCTCGGATCGGCGAGGCGCGCGTAGGCAAGCGCCAGACCGCTCATCGGGAGGCCGAAGCTCACGACCCCGCAGCCGTCGGTGGCAGTCGCGATCTCCTCCCGGGCGACCCCGCTCATCAGCGCTACCGTGTCGAGGGAGAGCTGCTGGACCGGATGGTCGGGCTGCCAGTACGTCTCGATCGGCCAGCCGGCGGCCTTGGCATGCAGGGCCATCCCCGCGTGCTTGCCGGAGCAGTTGTGCCGCAGCGGGGTGAGTGGCTCCCCGTCGCGGATCAGGCGCTGCGCCGTCTCCCGGTCGTATGGGGTATGGGTCCCGCAGGCCAGTACCTCACGGGTCAGCCCCCCGGCGCGCAGCAGCGCCTGCACGGTGCGCACGTGGCGGTCCTCACCGGAATGCGAGGCGGCCATGACCGCGAGCGACTCGGTGGGATTCGGGAAGTCGTAGGCGTCGAACCGCCCGGAGGCGACGAAGGGAGCCAGCTGGAAGGGCTTCGCCGCGGAGCGGATGAAGGCGAACTCCTCCGCGTCGCCAAAGGACCAGGTCAGGTCGCCCGCTGACGTTACGACGGCGATGGAGCCGCGATGACGCGACTCGACCCGGTCGCCGCGAGTGACCTCGACCAGGAGGCGGGCCACCCCGGCGCGTGACCTATCGGTTCAGGAGTTGCCGGATGAGCCGGGCCCGGCGGGGGTGCGCTCGGCGGCGGGGGCGGCCTCGCGCTCCTTGTTGAAGATGCTTCCCGCGCTTCCTGAAGCTGCGGGTGCAGGTGCCGCCGGTGCAGCGCCCTTGGCGGGTGCGGCGTTGGCGGCCGGGGTTGGTGCGTTGGAGGAGGCGCGGCCCTCGGGCGTCATCATCACGCCGCCCTCGAAGTGGGCGCCTTCCTTGACGACCAGGACCTGGGCCTTGACCTTGCCCTTGACCCTGCCGGTCGAGCCGATCTCGAAGCGGCCGCCGCAGTCGACGTCCCCCTCGTAGTCGCCATTGATGATCACGTTCGCGGCGGTGATCGAGCTGCGAACCTTGGCCTGCGGGCTGATGATCAGGGTGCCGGAGCACTCGATCTCCCCGCTCGCCTCACCCTCGATCCGCAGGTCGCGGTCCGAGACGTACTTGCCATTGAAGCGTGCGTGGGGATCGATGACGCTCTCGTTGCCCGGATCGGGGCGGCGGAACTCCATCGGATTGGGCGTCATCTCTGCCTCATCGGGAAAGCTATCCGGATACAGGTTGCCGACAACGTCCTCGCGGACGCCGGAGTCGGCCTTGGTGTCTCGCTTGGTTCCGAAGACCACAGCTGGCTCCTTCCTCGTCATCGCGTGGCACAACGTGCCGGCACAAGGCGCGACGAAGCGGCGTAAG
>DATJIJ010000019.1:0-6716 GCA_035493355.1 Candidatus Methylomirabilota bacterium | reverse complement strand
AGGGTCGGCTGGTAGCCCACCGCCGAGGGCATCCGGCCGAGGAGTGCCGACACCTCGGAGCCGGCCTGCGTGAAGCGGAAGATGTTGTCGATGAAGAGGAGGATGTCGCGCCCCTCCTCGTCGCGGAAGTACTCGGCCATGGCGAGCGCCGTAAGGCCAACCCGCTGGCGAGCGCCGGGCGGCTCGTTCATCTGGCCGAAGACCATGACCGTCTTGTCGATGACGCCGGATTCGGTCATCTCGCCGAGGAGATCGTTCCCCTCGCGCGAGCGCTCGCCCACCCCGGCGAACACCGAATAGCCACCGTGCTCCGCGGCGATGTTGCGGATCAGCTCCTGGATGATGACCGTCTTCCCGGTGCCGGCCCCGCCGAAGACGCCGACCTTGCCGCCGCGCCGGAAGGGTGCGATCAGGTCGATGACCTTGATCCCGGTCTCGAAGACCTGCGCCTCCGTCTCCATCTGGTCGAACGCGGGCGGATCGCGGTGGATCGGCAGGTGGGTATCGGCCTTCACCGGGCCCTTGCCGTCGATCGGGTGCCCCAGCACGTCGAAGACGCGGCCGAGCGTGGACGCCCCGACGGGCACGGTGATGGGTGCACCGGTATCGATCACGTCCAGGCCGCGGGCCAGCCCATCGGTCGTCGACATCGCGACGGCGCGCACCCAGTTGTTCCCGAGGTGCTGCTGGACCTCGACCACCAGGGTCGCGTCCTCGGCCTTCATGCCGGCAGCCTTGGGTCGCTTGATCTCGAGCGCGTTGTAGATGTCGGGCAGGTCGCCAGGTGGGAACTCGACATCGATCACGGGCCCCGTGATCTGGATCACCTTACCGGTCGCCATCGGTCTCTATCTCTCCTTGCCTAGCCGAGCGCTTCCGCACCGGAGGCGATCTCGATCATCTCGCGGGTAATGGTTGCCTGGCGCGTCTTGTTGTAGACGAGCGTCAGGTCGCCGATCAGCTCCTTCGCGTTGTCGGTTGCATTGCGCATCGCGATCATCTGCGCCGACTGCTCCGATGCGTTGTTCTCGAGCACGGCCCGATAGATCCCGATCGCCACGTAGTGCGGCAGCAGGCGGCTCAGCACCGCCTCCGGGGAGGGCTCGAACAGGTACTCGTCGTTCGTGCGCTGATGCTCCTCGCCCATCTCCGGTCGCTCCACGGGGAGGAGCGTCGTGATCTGCGGCCGCTGAGAGAGAGTCGACACGAAGGTGCTGTAGGCAATGTCGATCTCGTCGTACTTCTCGGCCAGGAAGTCGTCCGTCACGAGGCGCGCGATGGGAGTCACGTCGGCGAAGGACGGCCGGTCGCCAAGCTGCGCGAAGTGTGCGGCGATCGGCACCCCGGCTCGGCGCAGGGCGTCGCGCCCCTTCCGGCCAACGGTGATGGCCTCGATCTCGACTGGCCGATTGTCGCCGCTACGCGAAGCTCGGTCGGTGACCCAGCGCAGGACGGAGCGGATCGCGTTCGCGTTCAGCGAACCGACGAGGCCGCGGTCGGTCGTGATCACGATCATCGCCACGCGTCGAACCGGTCGCCGCGCCAGCAGTGGATTGACCTCGGTGAGGGTCTCCGCGCCGGCGACGCGCCGCAGGGCGTCCTCCAGCTCGTTGGCATACGGACGTGCCGCGATGATGGAATCCTGCGCCCGCTTCATGCGGGACGCGGCCACCATCTCCATCGCCCGCGTGATCTGGGCGATGTTCCGGACCGACCCGATCCGGCCGCGGATGTCCTTGAGGCTGGGCATCGGCTAGGGCTTCTTCTTCGTGGACTTGGGCTTTGCCGGCGCCTTCGCCGTTGCGGCGGCGGCCGGGGCCTTGGCAGCGGCCTGAGCCTTGGGCTGCTCCGCGTCGGGCTTCTTCATCGTCCGGATCGACCCCTCGAGCCGATTCTCGGCGACATCCTCCATGGCACCCGCCATTGCCTCGGCCTTCGCATCGGGCTTTTCATCGGTCGCCGCATAGCCGCCCTGGCGCTTGAACTCTTCGATCGCCTTCTGGAGCGTCGCGACCGTCCCGTCGGAGAGGACCTTCTCCTTGGCGATGGTCGGCATCAGGTCCGCGTAGCCGGACTCCAGGTGCCGATACAGGCCGGTCTCGAAGTCGGCGATCTTGTTGGTGGGGACGTCGTCGAGGAGGCCGTTGGTGGCCGCCCAGATGATGACCACCTGCTTCTCGACCGGCAGCGGCTCGTACTGCGGCTGCTTGAGGATCTCGGTCGTCTTCTCGCCGCGCGTCAGCTGGTCGCGGGTAGCCTTGTCCAGGTCGGAGCTGAACTGGGCGAAGGCCGCCAGCTCGCGGTACTGGGCGAGGTCGATCCGCAGCTTGCCGGCGACCTGGCGCATCGCCTTGATCTGCGCCGCGCCGCCCACCCGCGAGACGCTGATGCCGGCGTTCACGGCGGGGCGCTGGCCCTGGTTGAAGAGGTCCGACTGCAGGAAGATCTGCCCGTCGGTGATGCTGATCACGTTGGTCGGGATGTACGCCGAGACGTCGCCGGCCTGCGTCTCGATGATCGGCAGCGCGGTCAGGGAGCCGCCGCCGTTCTCCTTGTTGAGCCGTGCGGCGCGCTCGAGCAGCCGCGAGTGCGAGTAGAAGATGTCGCCGGGGAACGCCTCGCGGCCGGGTGGCCGCCGCATCAGCAGCGAGACCTGGCGGTACGCCCAGGAGTGCTTCGAGAGGTCGTCGTAGACGCAGAGGGCGTCGCGGCCGGAGTCCATGAACTCCTCCCCCATCGTCACGCCGGCGTAGGGGGCCAGGTACTGGAGCGGCGCCGGGTCGCTGGCACCGGCGAAGACCACGATGGTGTGGTCCATGGCGCCCGACTCTTCGAGCTGCGCCACGACCTGCGCCACCGTCGACTGCTTCTGGCCGATGGCGACGTAGATGCAGATAAGGTTCTGCCCCTTCTGGTTGATGATCGTGTCGATCGCGATCGCGGTCTTCCCGGTCTGGCGGTCGCCGATGATCAGCTCGCGCTGCCCGCGCCCGATGGGGATCATCGAGTCGATCGCCTTGATCCCGGTCTGGACGGGGGTGTCGACCGGCTGGCGGACGATGACGCCGGGGGCGATGCGCTCGATCGGCCGCGTCTTGGTCGTCTCGATCTTGCCCTTGCCATCGAGTGGTTCGCCGAGCGGATTCACCACCCGGCCAATGAGGGCGTCGCCAACCGGCACCTCGACGATGCGTCCGGTGGTCTTGACCTGGTCGCCTTCCTTCAGCGACGTGTAGTCGCCCAGGATCAGGGCGCCGACCGTCTCCTCCTCGAGGTTGAAGGCCATCCCCATGATCCCGTTGCCGAAGTCGAGCAGCTCCTGCGCCAGGGCGCCGGAGAGGCCGTAGACCTGGGCGATGCCGTCGCCGACCTCGACGATCGTGCCGACGCCACTGACGTCCACGCCCTCGTCCAGGGCATTGATTTCGCTGCGAATGATCGACGTGATCTCGTCGGATCGGATCGTCATGAACTCCCTCGTCCTTGCCTAAACCGTGGTCAGTCGTGCGCGCAGCCGCTCGAGGCGGCTGCGAACGCTGGCGTCATAGAGCTGATCCCCGATCCGCACGGCGATGCCGCCGATGAGGTCCGGGTCGACCGTTTCGTGGATCTCGACTTCCGAGTCGGTGAGCGCCCGCAGCCGCTCCACGATCTCCGCCCGCTGCTCGTCGCCGAGCGGCAGCGCGCTGCGCACCTCGGCCAGGGCAATCCCGCGATCCCGTCGCAGGAGCTCGGTAAAGCGCTCGATCATGCGGTCGATCGCCCCGGGTCGGCCACGTCGAATCATGAGCAGGATCAGGTTGATCGGCGCCGACGCGACCCCCCGGCCCATCACCTTGCGGAGCACGCGCTCCTTGTCGGCGAACGGGACCGCGGGATGCTGCATCAGCGCCCGCAGCTCCGAGTGCCGCATCGTCGTGCCGATGGTGGCCATGTCCCGCTCCCAGGCGTCGAGCGTCCCGTCGGCACGGCCGATCTCGAAGGCCGCCTCCGCGTAGCGCCGAGCCGACGTGTCTCGCCGGGCCATCGGTCAGCTGCGCTCCTTGTCGGTGGGCGCGACCTCGGCGAGGAACTCCTCGACCAGGCGGCGCTGGGTCGGAGCGTTCATCTCCGACTTCACGAGCCGGCCGGCCGCTTCCAGCGCCAGGTCGGCGACCTGCGAGCGCAGCTCCGCGATCGCCCGCTGCTTCTCGGCGGTGATCTCCTCGGTCGCCCGTGCCGCCACCTTCTCCGCCTCGTCGCGAGCCGCCGCCACGATCTCGGCGCGCGAGGTCTCAGCGATCTTGGTGGCGGTGGCGATCATCGCCTGCGCCTCCTTGCGTGCCTCGTCGAGGGCGGCCTCGCGCTCGGCACGAGCCAGCTCCCGGTCGCGGGCAGCCGCCGCCGCATCCTCGAGCCCCTTGCTGATCCGCTCCTGCCGCTCGTCGAGGAGCGCCAGGACCCGCTTGAAGAGGAATCGGTTCAGCAGGTAGAGGATCAGCAGGAAGTTGATGATCTGGAAGGCGAGCTTGAAGAGGTCGACTCCGAACGCGCCGAAGAATGCCATCTCGGCTTCGGTCCTAGCTGGCGAAGAGGATGATCAGCGAGACGACCAGGGCATAGATGCCGATCGCCTCGGTGAGGGCCAGGCCCAGGATGTACGGCACGAAGATCGTGCCCGACGCCTCCGGGTTGCGCCCGATTGCTTCCATCGCCTTGGAGAAGCCGATGCCGAGGCCGATCCCCGGACCGATGCCGCCCAGGCCCATCGCCAGTCCGGCTGCGAGTGTGTGTAGGTCCACGAGTGGTCTTCCTCCTTGTGGTTGCTTACGCCGACCCGTGTGCCGGGGCGGCGCCTTGCTCGGGCGCTTCGCCCGAATGGTCGTCACTTGAGCCGTGCTGGCGGTGCTCCGCGATCGCCAGCGTGATGTAGGTCATGGAGAGGAGCGCGAAGACGAGCGCCTGCACCAGCCCGAAGAGGAGCTCGAGGCCCAGGAAGATTCCCGGCACCACGAAGGCCAGCGGCAGGATGAATACGGTCGCGGTGGTGAGTGCCAGCATCGTGGCCAGCAGCACCTCGCCGGCGAAGACGTTGCCGAAGAGCCGCATCGAGAGGCTGATGACGCGCGACAGCTCGCTGATCAGGTGGATGGGCGTGAGGAGCGGTGTCATGTACGCCGGCT
Source organism: Candidatus Methylomirabilota bacterium (assembly GCA_035493355.1). GTDB lineage: Bacteria > Chloroflexota > Limnocylindria > QHBO01 > QHBO01 > CF-167. Next base: position 1,554 of record DATJIJ010000019.1, on the reverse strand, counting down.
CGGCGATCAGCAGCTCCTTCAGGTATCCGCGCAGCCCATTGGCGCGCAGCCCGAAGGCGACGAACGCGACGAACGAGATGAGCGCCAGGCCCAGCGTGAAGTTCAGGTCCGCCGCCCCGGCGCGCACGAACGGGACGATGATCTTCTCGCCATCCACTTCTTCCGCCAGGCCAATGGTGCCAACCCCCGGCAACAGGCTCAGCCAGTTGGCGATGAGCACGTAGAGGAAGATCGCGAAGACGAAGGGCGCGAACTGGCGCCAGCGCTTCCCACCGGTGCCGCGGACGACCCCGGCGAGAAACTCGATCGGCAGCTCGAGGAGGCTCTGGCCGCGGCTCGGGACGATCCCCGAGCGGCGCGTGAACCACCACGCGGCGAGCAGCAGCACGATGGATGCGAGCAGCACCCCGACCATCGAGTTGGTGACGATCAGCGGCCCAATAGCGAAGAGCTCCTCGGCCTTGATCTCGACGTGTACCACTCGGCGCCTATCTCCCCATGCTCTGCTTTGCGACGTCCCAGATCGTGTACATGGCAGCCCCGATCCCGAGCACCATCCCCACCAAGGTGAAGATCGGGCTGGTGTGCAGCCAGCTGTCCAGCAGCAGGCCGCCCCCGACGCCCAGGATCACCGAGATCCCCAACCGCAGTCCCAGGTCGAAGGCCACGCCCCAGTTGGGGGGCGGCGCCCCGTTGCCGTTGCCCTGGTCAGGTCCCATTGCTGGTTCCGCCACCGTAGCCCCGGCGCGCTCCAGCGCGGATGAGGAGCCAGATACCGATGGCCGCGATCAGGCTTCCGACCCCCAGACCAATGAGCACCAGCAGCGGCGAGGTGCCGAACACCCCATCCAGGATAAGGCCGGCGACCGAGGCTCCCACGATCGGGATCACCATGATCAGGGTCACCAGGCCCAGGATCTTGACGAGCCCGGTCGGGGTCAGCTGTGGCATCTTCAGTTCGACTCAGAACGGTCGGACGGCGCGAGTATAGCGGAGCCCGATGGAGCCGGCGACGACGCGCTCAGGCGGTTGCCGGGCCGGCGACGAGCGTCGCCGGCAAGCCGGGCACCGGGAACCGATCGACGATGGCCGCCACGCGGCCCCGGATCGCCGCCTGTGCCGATGCGTCTCCGCGGGCGGCGATGCCGTCCACGATCAGTTGCGCCACCTGGCCCATCTCCGCCTCGTGCATGCCACGCCCGGTGACGGCCGGGGTGCCGACGCGGATCCCGCTGGCGACCATCGGTGGGTTCGGGTCGTACGGGATCGTGTTGCGGTTGACCGTGATCCGGACCTCGCCCAGCGCGAGGTCGGCTTCCTTGCCAGTGCAGCCAAGCGGCCGGACGTCGACGAGCATCAGGTGGTTATCGGTCCCGCCGGTGACGACCGCCGCTCCCGCCTCGATCAGCCCGACCGCCAGCGCCTTGGCGTTCGCAACCGTCTGCTCGGCGTCCCTGCGGAACTCGGCGCTCATCGCCTGCTTGAAGGCCACAGCCTTGGCGGCGATGACGTGCTCGAGCGGCCCGCCCTGCAGCGCCGGGAAGACCGCCTTGT
>DATJIJ010000018.1:0-10696 GCA_035493355.1 Candidatus Methylomirabilota bacterium | reverse complement strand
GGGCTTCCGATGGAGGACCGCGAACTTGGCCTCGAACTCGACCTCGCGGTCGACCAGCGAGCGCACGTTGACGTCGGTGATCGGGATCCAGCGTGGCTCGGCGGCTCGGAGGTAGGGGATCGCCTCGGCCCCGGCGTAGATGAAGAAGGTGGCGGTGATCACGTAAGCATCGGTGACGGCCAGCATCTTGTGCTCCCGCTTCTCGACCATCTGGTCGGTGTCGGCTGGCGGGACGTAATTCGAGCGGTCGAGGACGATCGTCAGCTCGGTCAGGCGCACGTCGAGCGGCAGGCCCGCGCTGCCGGAGCGTTCGCCGGTGGGGCCCATCACGGCACCGGCCGCAACCGTAAGGATCTCGTCATGGAAGTTGAGAAGGTCCGAGAGGCGCGAGTAGGCTCCGAGGTTGATGGAGCCCCCGATGCGCGCGTTCGACGAGACGAGCTCGATGTCGATCTGCGGGCCTGATTGCCCCCCGGCCTGAAAGATGGAATCGCTGCCTTGCTGCATGCGTGAATGCTAGCCCGCCGGCCAGCGTTCGCGGAAGACCACCTCGTCACGCGGGAGTCGCGCCTGTCCGGGCGCCGACTTCGGCTTCCGCGCCGATTCCGACGGGTGGCCGATGGCGACGACCGTCCGCACTCGCCACTCAGCGGGGATGTGGAGCAGCTCGCTCACCGTGCCGCGGTTCGCTGGCGGGATCCAGGCGATCCCGGCTCCCAGCCCGAGCATCTGGGCACCCACGAGGATCCGCTCGGCAGCTCGTCCCTCGTCGTACGCATGGGAGATTGCCGCTCCCTGCTCCTCGCGCAGGGCGATGGCGATCCCGGCGGCCGCGCTCCGCAGCGAACGCGTCTGGGGCATCCCGGCTTCCGCGATCGCCCGGAGGTTCGCCTCTTCACGAATGAGGATGAAGCGCCATGGCTGGGTATTCGAGCCGCTGCCCGACCAGCGGGCGACATCGGCCAGGAGGTTGAGGTCCTCCTCGCTGATCGGCTCGTCGGTGAACTCGCGGATCTGCCGCGTCCGGAGGAGCGGGCGCACCAGCTCGGATCGGTCGGTCACGGGATGGGATGGTACACGGGGCTGCTGCCCGAGACCGGGGGCCGTTCCGTGTCAGGCCCGCTTGTGCCGCACCAATGCACGGGTGCACAAAGGAGCTCGACTGGAGCGAGGTGACGGGCGGGTATCCTCGCGCGGTGGAACCAGGCATCCGGGTCGTGCCATCGGCCGAGCTCACCCCCGTCGAGTGGGCGTCCCTCACCGAGCTGTGCGTGGCGGCCTTTGACGAGCCGTGGGACGACTACTGGGAGAACATCGGTCCCGGCGTCCACGTCCTCGCTGAGCACCCGGAGCGGGGGATCGTGGCGCACGCGGCAATCGTGGACCGGCGTCTATACCCCGGGGATCTCACGCTCCGTGCCGGCTACGTCGAGGCGGTGGCGGTGTGGCCGGATCTCCAGCGGAGCGGAATCGGAACGAGGGTGATGGAGGTCATCGACAGCATGCTCGACGCGGGCTATGAGCTCGGTGCGCTCGGCACCGGGCGCCACGGCTTCTACGCGAGGCTGGGCTGGGTCATCTGGACGGGTCCCACCTCGATCCGCGAGCGGGACGGCAGCCTCACCCGATCGCCGAACGAGGACGGCGACATCATGGTGCGCCGCACGCCGCGGACGCCGCCGGGGCTCGACATTTCGCTGCCGATTGCCGTCGACTGGCGGCCGGGCGACGAGGTCTGGTAGCGGGTCCGTATCATCGGCACATCAGACCAGATAGCGAGGGCACGCATGAACTTCAACAACATCCTGATCGGGTCGGAGAATCCGCAGGCGCTCGTGGAGTACTACTCGAAGCTGTTCGGCAAGCCGCTGATGGAAGAGGGCGGGTACGCCGGCTGGCAGATCGGCGAGGGCTTCGTCTCGGTCGGACCCCACGACGAGGTCCACGGCAAGAACCAGCATCCGGGCAGGCTGCTCTGGAACATCGAGAGCGAGGATGTCGCCGCCGACTTCGCCCGGTTCAAGGAAGCCGGCGCGATCATCGTCCGCGAGCCGTACAACCCGGGCAGCCCCGACGGTGGCACGTACCTGATCGCCACTTTCGCCGATCCCGACGACAACTACTTCCAGCTCCAGACGCCATACCGTCCGTCCGAGTAGGCCGATGCGCGTGAGCCCGGAGCATCGGCCCTAGCGCCTAGAAGTCGATCCGCATCACCAGGCGCCGAGGTGTGGGCCGGATGACCTCGTCGAGCCCCGCGGCGGCGAACATGCTGCGGGTCCCCACGTGGAGCTCGCCCCAGACGACGTCATCGCCTGGCTCGGTGATCATCGGGTAGGCCTCGAGGGCGCGAGCGCCGCGCTCACGCGCGAACTGGACCGCGGCATGCGCCAGGGCGTGGCCGATGCCGCGTCGCCGGAACCCCGCCCGGGCGAAGACGCACGTCACCGCCCACACCGTCTCGTCGGACTTGTCCTCGGATCGGCCCTGCCAGGGCACCCGGAAGACGCGAGTGAGCCCCTGGTAGGCCGGCCGCGGCTCGACGGCGCACCAGCCAACCGGCTCGCCATCGAGGTAGGCGACCAGGCCGCTCGTCGACGTGCTACCCGGCTGGCCGCAGCTTGTCTGCGCGCGGAGACGACGAGCGCGTTCCTCGACCGGGAACGAGCGGAACGCCTCTCGCGGCGCGAGCTTGAATCGCTGGCACTGGCAGCGTGCTGCGTCGCCGCGCGAACCGAAGACCGTCTGGAGATCCTGGCAAGCGGCCTGGTTGGCCGGGACGATCGTGAGGGCGCCTCCCGTCATGACCAGGATTATCCCGGAGGTTGTTGCCAGCGGTTGTCAGGAAATGGGCGCTCACCGGCCCAGCCGTCGCCACTCAGCTCTGACCGGGCAGGCCCCCCAGGAAGTCATTGATGACCGCGGCAAAGAGGGGCGAAACGAAAAGGTTGTAGTGGGTCAGCCCCGGTAGGATCGCCAGGGCGTGGCCACCCTTCGGCCGGCCCTCGCCCATCCAGCCACCATCGCGCAGGCCACCGTCGAGCAGCTTGAAGACCTCCACGTAGTGGCTCGGCGGTGCCATGTCCGCATCGGCCGCGACGATCATGGTCGGCACCTGCAGGGCTCGGACCTCCTCGCTGAAGTCGAAGTCAATCGACATCGACGCGCCGATCTTGTCCAGGAGCCGCCCAAAGTCCTCCGGGCGCGGCGCAACGCGCTGGTAGAGCTCATACATCGGCGTTGGCTTGAGCACCTCCTCCAACGCGGCGCCCATCTGGCCCTGCTGCGCGAGCATCTCGGGCGGGAGCGCGTCGGTTCGGATATGCGCAGATGCCATGACCAGCCTGCCGACCTTGTCGGGATGGCGGGACGCCGTGAAGAAGGCGACTCCGCCGCCGAGCGAATACCCGACGATGTCCGGCTTCTCGAGCTCGAGGTGGCCGATCAGCGCCGCGATGTCGTCGGCCATGAGCCGCACGTCCAGGGGTCGGTCAATGTCGGCCGTGCGGCCGTGTCCCTGGAGGTCGGGCAGGATCACCCGGTGGCGTTCGGTCACCAACGGGAGGATTGGCCCGTACGTCTCGCCGGACCCAAGACCGCCGTGCAGCAGGATCATCGGTCGCCCGGAGCCGTGAGTCTCGTAATAGAGGTTGATGCCATTGACGTCGGCGTAGTTGCCTGTCCCCTTCGTCCGCGGCGTCGAGCTGGTGGTCATCAGGACGCTCCTTGGTGTCCGTCCGCCAGGACCTCGCGGAGATTGGCCGCGAACATCTCGGGCTCTCCGGGCCAGCCAAATTCGCCGCTCAGGAAGCCACCGTGGTGGCTCGGGAACATCACCGGCTCCTTGCCAAGCCGCTGCGCAACCGCAAAGGCACCTCGGTGCGCCATCTCCATGGCGGACTCGACCCCGGCCGCGATCACGATCCGAGTTGAAGCCCCACGGAGGGCGTCGAAGTCCGGCGTGTAGCCGGTGACCGAGATGATCGTCTGGCCCATGAGCGGGTCATCCCGGGACCCGTCGTCCTCGGCGGGGATCCCGAACATCGCCGGATCCGCCGGGGGCCAACCGGACCGATCGGCCGGGATCTCACCCTTGTGCATGGTCAGCGCCAGGAATTTGGCCATGCCGGCACCCCTGCCGTCCTTGATATAGACGTCGTGGACCTCGCGGGCGGCCGCCAAGGCCGCCTCGGCGTCGGGGAGGACCGCCGCACTCGGCGGCTCGTGGGCGACGAGCTGTCGCACCTGCTCCGGGTGCTTCGCCACGAGCGCCAACGCGTTGACCGCGCCACCACTGCTGGCAAACAGGTCGACCGGACCGGCGCCCAGCGCCTCGATCAGCCGATGGAGGTCGTCCGCCTGCTCCTCGACCGTCGTCTGCGTTGCGCCATCGGTCCGGTGGCTACGGTCGGACATGCGCGGGTCATAGGTCACCACGGTTCGGTCGGTGAAGAATCCGGCCAGGGTGGCGAATCCGGCGGCTCCCATCGGTGAGCCGATCATCAGCAGGACCGGCTTGGTGCTGGACTCGTTCGGCCGCACGTCGTACGTGAGGATCGCGCCGGGTACCTCGAGGGTGTGCGTGGTCATGTCGGTCATGCCGCCACGCCTTCCGCGAGGATCGCATCGATCTGTCCGACGGCCTCGGTGAGGCCCTCGTCCATCCGCATGGCGATCATCTGATCCATGGCCTCGGCCGTCGCGAACTGGAACTGAATCGACATGCGGGTCCGACCCGGACCGATCTCCTGGATGGTCACGCGACCCTCGTTACGGGGTACGTCGTCGTTGGGAGTGCCGTCGTCGTTGGCGAAGCCATCGCGGAAGACCAGGGAACGGGGAGGATCGGCTTCGAGGACGTCCCAGTAGCCCCGCGGCTGGTCGCCGGTCGGCCCGGTCATGTGGTACTCGACGCGGCTGCCAGGGGTGAGGTCGTGGCGGGTGAAGGTGGCGGGGTACGCCGGCGGCCCCCACCAGCGCTCCAGCTGGCGCGGATCTGCCCAGAGCTGCCACACGCGCTCCGGCGATGCATCGAACTCGCCGTCGATGGTCATGGTCCGTGCTTCAGGGCTCTTCCGGAGGGCGGTGACGGTCATTCGGGGGTCTCCTTGGCTTCGTTGATGAGCGCTTCCATCCGGTCGAACCGGCCGCGCCAAAGCACCTGGTAGCGATCGAGCAGGTCCTGCGCGACGCGGATGCGATCGACGCTGGTGCGGACGACCTTGCGACGGCCGATCCGCTGCTTGCTGACGAGCCCTGCCCGCTCGAGGATCGCGACGTGCTTCTGGACCGCCGCGAAGGACATGGGGTAGTGGCCGGCCAGCTCGGCGACGCCCTCCTCGCCGTCAATCGCGCGGCGAACGATGTCACGCCTGGTGGTATCCGCCAGCGCGCTGAAGATGCGGTCGACGTCGATTCCGGTCTGCATTCATACAACCATACGGTTGTATAGTAGGACTGTCAAGCCGGGCGCGCATCGCGAGCCGCCGGACGCTCCGCGGCCCGGCTACGATGCCTCTCCATGCCCGACACCGACCTCGCTGCATTCGACGCGCTCTGCGACGAGCGATTCGACGGATGGGTGGATGAGCTCCGTGACTTCTGCACGATTCCGTGCGAGACGGACCAGTTCGCCGAGCTTGACCGGGGCGCTGAGTGGGTGGAGCAACGGCTGCGCGCCGCCGGCGCCGAGGTCACCGTCCTGCGCGAGGAGGGCGTCCCACCGCTGGTGATCGGTGAGATGGGGTCCGGGCCACGCACCCTGATCGCCGTCCAGCACTACGACGTTCAGCCGGCCGCGCCGCTCGACCTGTGGGACACGCCGCCCTACGACCCCCAGGTGCGCGACGGGCGCCTCTACGCCCGCGGCGTCTGCGACGACAAGGGCGAATTGCTGCATCGGATCCAGGCGATCGAGGCGCTGCGGGATGCGAACGGCGAGCTCCCGTGTCGGGTCCGATTCATCATCGAGGGCGAGGAGGAGAGCGACAGTGCCCACCTTGCCCCGCTCCTCTCGCGCCGCCCTGAATTCTTCGAGGCCGATGGCGCCCTGATCGAGGGTGGCGGCGTCGACGAGAAGGGCCGGCCCATGCTCGTCTGCGGCGTCCGCGGCATGTTCTACGTCGAGTTCGCGGTGCGCACCCTGGCATTCGACGCCCACTCAGGCGGCGCGCAGATCTTCCCGAACGCCGCCTGGCGGCTCATCCAGGCCCTCGACACGCTCCGCAGCCCTGAGGGCAAGATCCTGGTCGATGACTACATGGACGATGTCCTCGCCCCGACGGAGGCGCAGCTCGCCCATCTCCGAACCCTTCCGTTCGAGGAGGACGAGATCAAGCGGATCTACGGCGTCGAGCAGTTCGTCGGCGGTCTCACCGGGTTTCCGGCGCAGGTCGCCGACACCTTCCAGCCGACGTGCAACATCTCGGGGATCATCTCGGGCTGGACCGATCCTGGGGTCAAGACGATCACGCCGGCCGAGGCATCGGCCAAGGTCGACATGCGCCTCATCCCGAACCAGGATCCCGCGCGCGTCGAGGCGATGGTGCGCTCGCACCTGGACCGCCGCGGCTACAGCGACGTGACGATGACGGTCCATCGGGGTGAGCAGCCCTATTGGACGCCGATCACCGACCCGATCGTCGACGCCGCGGAGCGTGCCCACGCAGGGATCTTCGAAGAGGCGCCGCTGCGCTGGTTCAGCTCGGGCGGCACCGCCCCGATGCACCAGGTCTGCGACCCGCATCGGCTCCCGATGGTGACCCTGGGTGCCGGCGACAGCGAGGTCCGCGCCCACGCGCCGAACGAGAGCTACGGCCTCGACCTGATGCGCCGCGCCGCCAAGGTCACTGGCCGCTTCCTGCACGAGTTCGCGGCGATCGAGTGATGGCGTCCGACGGTGCTGACGGGCTGGCATCGCGCCTGAACGAGGCGGCTGCCCGGCTGATTGCGGCGGTCGAATCGGTCGATGGTGAGCCCTGGCGCCGCGTCCCGGAGCCTCGCGTGTGGTCCATAGGCAGGGAAGCCGAGCACGTTGCCGAGGCGGGCGGCTACCACCAGTGGATCGTTCGCCTGACCATCGGCGACAAGGTCTCCACCCGTCGGCCGGTCCTTGAGCGGCTGGCGCTGACCCCCGAGCATTCCAGTGCCGAGGTGGTCGCCATGATTCGAGACCGAACCGACGAGGGCGCGCGCCTCATCCGGTCGCTGAGCGACGAGCAGCTCGATCTGCCGACGCGACCTCCTCGCGCGAACGGGCAGCGCCTTGCGGAGACGATCGAGCGTGTCCTGATCGGCCACTACGACGCCCACCGGATGGAGATCGAACGCAAGTACGCGGGAAAGGAGACGACCAGTGCAAGGTGAAGGTCTGCTGGTCGGGATGGCGACGGTGGCAGTCGTGGTCGCTGGCTTCGCGGCGATCGCACCGGGCGTGTCGCCGGACGCTTCCGGATGGACAGCCGGCCACCGGCTCCGGCTCCGCGCGATCGTGTCGACGAGCTTCAACGTGACCTTCGAGAGTCTCCTGCCGGTGGTGCTCTTCCCGGCCCTGGGCAGCGAGCGGGCCAGCCTCGTGCTGGCGAGTGCGATCGTCTTCGGCTACCTGCTCATCGTCGTCCTGATCAGAGCCCGGCAGATGCTTCGAACCTCCGTGTTCCGATCGCGGCCGGCCCAGATCATGTTCGTCGCGGGGCCCGCGGCAACGGCACTCTTCGGGTTGAACGCTCTCGTGTTCGCATCGCTGACCGCCTACGGGCTAGCTCTCATGATCCAGCTCTCCGTCGCGGCACTCAGCTTCTACAGCCTGCTCGCCGGCGGGGACTGATCCGCCGGGAACGGCGGGACCCCGACTGCCCACACCGCTAGCATGGGCAGGGTGACCACGGGCGCTCATCCCACCTCTTCGCCGGACTTCACGCACCTCCATGTCCACTCGGAATTCAGCCTCCTCGACGGCCTGAGCCGGATCGGGCCGCTGACCCAGCGGGCCGCGGATGCGGGGATGAAGGCGCTCGCCATCACCGATCACGGGGCGATGTACGGGGCGATCGAGTTCTACCAGGCCTGCGGCCGGGCGGGGATCAAGCCCATCATCGGGGTCGAGACCTACGTGGCGCCGCGCAGCCACACCGACAAGGAAGCGAAGGTCGACGCCAACCCGTACCACATGATCCTGCTGGCCAAGGACATCGTCGGCTACCGCAACCTGATGACGCTGGTCACCAAGGCGCACCTGGACGGCTACTACTACAAGCCCCGCATCGACAAGGAGCTCCTCGCCCAACACAGCGAGGGGCTCATCGGCACGAGTGCCTGCCTCGGTGGCGAGGTCCTCAAGCGCCTGGCCGATGGCGACGAGCGAGCCGCCCGCCAGGCGGCCGACGAGTATCGGTCCATCCTCGGCAAGGACAACTTCTTCATCGAGGTCCAGGACCACGGCGTGCCCGAGCAGGCACGCCTCCACCCGCAGCTCGTCGAGCTGGCGCGCGGGATGGGGATCCCGATGCTCGCCACCAACGACACCCACTACACCGTGCCGGAGCAGCACGAGGCCCATGACCTGCTGCTGTGCATCGGGACGGGGAGCAACCTCGACACGCCCGGGCGGCTGCGGTTCGAGACGAACGAGTTCTTCCTGAAGTCGGCCGCAGAGATGCGGAGCCTCTTCCGCGGCGAGCTGCCGGACGCCATGGACAACACGCTGCTCGTGGCCGAGATGGTCGACCTGAAGCTCGAGTTCGACCAGCTGCGCCTCCCGCACTTCCCGGTGCCGGACGGCGAGACGGCCACCACCTGGATGCGAAAGGAATGCGAGCGCGGCCTCCTGGCCCGATATGGCTCGGAGCCGGGCGAGACGGTCCGGCAGCGGCTGGAGTACGAGCTCGGCGTCATCGAGCGGATGGGATACGCCGGCTACTTCCTGATCGTGGCCGACTTCACCCGGTTCGCGCGGGAGCAGGGGATCATGACCACCTGCCGGGGTTCGGCGCCAGGGTCGATCGTGACCTATTCGCTGGGCATCACCCCGGTCGACCCGATCGCCTATCGGCTTCCGTTCGAGCGCTTCCTGAACCCCGACCGGGTGACGATGCCGGATATCGATATCGACTTCGCCGATTCGCGCCGGGACGAGGTGTTCGAGTACGTCACACGCAAGTACGGCGATGACCGGGTGGCGCAGATCATCACCTTTGGGACGCTGGGCGCGAAGGCCGCCATCCGTGACGTGGGCCGCACGATGGGGTTGACCTACGCCGAGGCGGATCGGGTCGCGAAGTCGGTCCCGAACGAGCTGAACATCAGCCTCGAGCGCGCGGTGGACACCTCGCCGCAGCTGCGCGAGCTGATCGCCGGCGACGAGCGGGTCGAGAAGCTGATCGGGGTCGCGAAGCAGCTGGAGGGGGTCGCGCGGCACGCCAGCACCCACGCCGCCGGGATCGTCATCAGCCGCGAACCCCTGACCGAGATCATGCCGCTCCAGCGCGCGACGGACGGCCGCACCACCATGACCCAGTTCGAGATGCACGCCTGCGAGGCGCTGGGCCTCCTGAAGTTCGACTTCCTGGGCCTCATCAACCTGACGATCCTGGCCGATGCCGTCGACCTCATCCAGGTCCACCGGGGCGTGAAGATCGACGTCGACAAGCTGCCGCTCGACGACACGAAGACCTTCGAGCTCCTCTCCACGGGGGAGACGACCGGCATCTTCCAGCTGGAGGGCTCGGGGATGCGCCGCTACGTCAAGGAGCTGAAGCCGACCGAGGTGCGCGACCTGGCGGCGATGGTCGCGCTCTTCCGTCCAGGACCGATGGCCAATATCCCGGCCTACATCCGTCGCAAGCACGGCCTGGAGGCGGTTACGTACCTGCACCCGTCGCTCGAGCCGGCGCTCCACGACACGTACGGGATCTTCGTCTACCAGGAAGACATCATGACCGCCGCCATCGCCATGGCCGACTACACCGGTCCCGAGGCGGACAACCTGTGCTACGCGATCCGCAAGAAGAAGGAATCGGTCCTGCGCGAGCACGAGGCGAAGTTCAAGGCCGGCGCCAAGAAGAAGGGGATCCCCGGCTCGGTCGTCGACCAGGTCTTCGCCGCCTTCGAGCCGTTCGCCCGATACGGGTTCAACAAGGCGCACGCCACGTGCTACGGGCTGATCGCGTACCAGACCGCCTACCTCAAGGCCAACTACCCGGTCGAGTTCATGACCGCGGTCCTCAACGGCTTCCGGGAGCGCGCCGAGAAGGTGGCGGCGGTGGTGGCCGAGTGCCGCCGGCTGGGGATCGAGGTCCGCCCGCCCGACGTGCAGGCGTCTGCCGCCCTCTTCACGGTGGAGGCCGATGCGTCCGGCGCCCCGGAGGCGATCCGCTTCGGCCTGGCCGCCGTGAAGAACGTGGGCGAGGGGGCGATCGAGGCGATCGTGGCGGCCCGCGAGGGTCGCGGAGAGGCCTCGGACGTGGCCGGGCCATTCGCCTCGCTCGACGACCTCGCTCGCCGGGTCGACCTGCGGAACGTGAACAAGCGCGTCTTCGAGTCGCTCGTCAAGGCCGGCGCGATGACGTCGCTCGGCTCGCTGGGATCGCTGCTGGCTCGCTTGGACGGGGCGCTCGAGTCGGGGTCGCGCCACCAGCGCGACGTGGCTGCTGGGCAGGGAACCCTCTTCGACCTCTTCGCCGCACCGGTCGAGGGTCCT
>DATJIJ010000017.1:0-5168 GCA_035493355.1 Candidatus Methylomirabilota bacterium | reverse complement strand
AGGTACATGATCGTGATCCTCCGCCGCGGCAGGCCCAGCTGGCCGACCGCGATCGCCGCTCCGATGGCGCCGATCCCGCTGACCGCGAAGATGGCGCCGAGCGCCTCAGGGCCGAGGTCGAGCCGGTTCTTCACCAGGTAGGGCAGCAGCACCTGGACGGGACCGATGAAGACGAGGAGGCTGAACATCGCCGAGAGGAGGGTGGCCCAGCACCACGGGTTGCGGCGCACGAAGGCGAGCCCCTCACGGACCTCGGCGATCGTATGCCGAAGCCCATGCCCCATCACCTCGCGGGTTGGCCGCGCCGAGATGAGGAGGATCGCGACCGAGGAGATGAGGAAGCTTGCCGCGTCGACGACGAACGCAACGCCCGGCCCCAGGCCGGCGACCGTGATCCCGCCGATCGCGGGGCCGATGAGCCGCACCATGAGCGGCCGGGCCATCCCCTGCAGCGCGTTCGCCTGCGGCAGCTGTTCCTCGCGGACCAGGTCGGGGACGATGGAGGTGGAGGCCGGGTTGAAGAACGCGTCGCCCAGGCCCACGAATGCGATGAGCGCCACGACATGCCACAGCTCGATCACGCCGGCGATCGAGAGGACGCCGAGGAGGCCGATGGCGGCGGCCCGCACCAGATCGGCGCCGATCATCATCAGGCGGCGGTCGTATCGGTCCGAGAAGACGCCGCCGAGCAGGATGAAGAGGATGAGCGGCAGGGTCCAGGCCACGCCGACGATGGACAGCGCCGTCGGCACGTTGCTGATGTCGTACACCTGCCACGCGAGCGCCACACTGAAGAACCCGTCGCCCAGCAGGGAGACCACCCACCCGGCGGTGAGGAGCGCGAAGTCGCGCTGTCCGAGCGGCTCGAGGAGTCGGATCCGCCGCAGCCGGGCGCGGAGGAATGTCGGGAGCAGCGGCATCGGTCAGCCCCTGGCGGAGGTAGTTGGTGGGCGATACTGGACTCGAACCAGTGACCTCACGGATGTGAACCGTGCACTCTAACCAGCTGAGCTAATCGCCCTCACCGGGCCCCGCAGTATACCGATGGCCCCGGAGCCCCTCAATCGCCGCGCGTGGAGAGCCGTGACGCCAGGTCCGCACCGGATAGACCGTGGATCGCGAAGCGCTTGGTCCTCGATCGTGCTCCGGCGACGAGCGCGATCGAGGATCGCGGGATGCCCAGCGCGCGAGCAAGAAGGCCCAGCACCGCGTCGTTCGCCTGGCCGTCTGCGGGTGGACGGGTCACGCGGACCTGCAGCACGCCAAGCGCGTAGGGGCCAATTCGATCGACATCGGCACGCGGAGTCACTCGCACGCTGAGCTGGGTGGAAGCCGCCACGCTACAGGCGGACGATGAGGCGCAGCAGCAGTCCGAGCACCAGCATCGCGATCAGGGGTGCCCAGTCGAGGCCGCCGCTCGGTGGCACCACCCGCCGGATCGGCCCCAGGATCGGCTCGGTGGCCTGGTAGATGAAGGCGATCAACCCGCCACCGCCGGTGGGGGCGAGCCAGCTGACCAGGACACGGGCGATCACCAGCAGCATCAGGACGCTGATGAGAAGCTCGAGAAAGTTGACGACGACGAGCGGCATGCCTTCGAGGATACCAGCGCAGGTCAGGTGAGCCGCGGCCCGAAGATGGCGGTGCCGATGCGGACGAGGGTCGCTCCCTCAGCGACGGCCGCGTCGGCGTCGGCGGTCATCCCCATCGACAGCTCGGGGAGCGGCCGGCCGGTCAGGAGCGCCAACCTGTCGCGCAGCTGCCGCAGGGTCGCGAAGGCGCGACGGGATTCCTCGGGCAGGACGCCGGCCGGCCCGATGGTCATGAGACCCACCAGCCTGGCGGCTCCGAGTCCAGCGATCGCGTCGGCGAGGGGACCTGGCCGCTGCACGGCGGCTTCGAACCAGCCGAGCGGGAAGCCCGCCTTCGTCGCCTCGCCCGTCACGTTGACCTGAAGGAAGACGGAGGGCGAGCGCCGCTCTTCCGCCGAGATCCGATCGACGCGGGCAAGCAGGTCGAGCGAGTCGACCGAGTGGATCGCGGCGAAGGCCCGCACCGCGGGCCGGACCTTGTTGGCCTGCAGGCGTCCGACCAGGTGCCACTCCGCCCCCGGCGCCGCATCCATCTTCGGGATCGCCTCCTGCACCCGGTTCTCGCCGAAGCGGGTCAGGCCGGCGAGCCATGCCTCGCGGATGACGTCGCCTCCGAAGCCCTTCGTCACCGCCACCAGGCGCACCCCCTCCGGGTCGCGGCCGGCGGTCACGGCGCACTCGCGCAGCCGAGCCAGCACGGCGTCGGAGCGCGAGCGGATCAGCTCCGCGGTGAGCGCCGGCTCGTCGATCGGCTGCATCGGCGCGTGCGCTGGCGGGAATGCGAACGCCCCGGCCAGGTGGCCGGGGCGCATCGGTCCTTCAGACCGCTATTCGCTCTTGCGGCGCAGGAAGGACGGGATGTCGAGGTCGGTCTCGCCATAGGTCGGGCGGTCGAGGCCGGCGCCGCGCACCGGGATCGGCTGCCGCTCACTGCTCCGGGTGGCCGGCGCGGCCGGCTTCTCGGACGCGGCAAAGGGCGACGTCTCCGGCATCTGGTCCTCGAGGGTCTGGCGCTCGGCGCGGTCCCGCTCGATCTCGGCCAGGATCTCGCGGCTCCGCTCGTCGAGCGAGGTCTCGATCCCGCTCGCCACCTCGCTGGCGGCGCCGGCCGTCACCGCGCGAGCCGCCGGACGCGGCTTGCGGGTCGCGTCGAAGCCGGTGGCGATGACTGTCACCTTGACCTCATCGCGCATCCGGTCGTCGATCACGGTGCCGAAGATGATGTTGGCCTCCGGGTCGGCGGCCTCCTTGATCACCTCGGCGGCCTCGTTGACCTCGAAGAGGCCGAGGTCGCTGCCACCGGTGACGTTGAAGAGGATGCCGCGGGCGCCGGTGATGTTGACCTCGAGCAGCGGGCTCATGACCGCCGCGCGGGCGGCCTCCACGGCACGGTTGTCGCCGGTGCCGATCCCGATTCCCATCATGCTCGACCCCGCGTCCCGCATGATCGTCTTCACATCGGCGAAGTCCAGGTTGATGAGGCCCGGCACGGTGATCAGGTCGCTGATCCCCTGTACGCCCTGGCGCAGCACGTCATCCACCACCCTGAAGGCATCGAGGATGCTGGTCTTCTTGTCGACCACCTCGCGCAGCCGGTCGTTCGGGATGGTGATGAGGGTGTCGCACTTCTCCTTGAGCAGCTCGCTGTACTGCTCCGCCACCAGCTTGCGGCGGACGCCCTCGAAGCTGAACGGCTTGGTGATGACGCCGACGGTCAGGGCGCCAAGGTCCTTGGCGATCTCGGCGATCACGTGGGCCGCACCGGATCCCGTCCCACCGCCCATGCCGGCGGTGATGAAGATCATGTCGGCGTCCTTGAGCGCCTCGTAGATCTTCTCGCTGTCCTCCTCGGCCGCTCGCTGGCCGACCTGTGGGTCAGCGCCCGCGCCGAGTCCGCGGGTCAGCTTGTCGCCGATGCGGATCTTGTGCGGAGCGTCGCTCTGCAGGAGTGCCTGGGCATCCGTGTTCACCGCGATGAACTCCACGCCCATCATCTCGGCGCGAATCATGCGGTTGACGGCATTCGACCCGCCGCCACCGACCCCGATGACCTTGATCAGTGCGAAGTGCTCGGCGTCCGAACGGAGCGGCATGGGGGGTTCTCCTGCACAAGGTGCTGGCTGCTTGCTTGGGCGAACCCGGAGCTCGCGCGGGTCTGACCGATTCTAACGACCCGGCTGAGGCGGCGTTGCCGATTTATCCACATCCGCCCCCAGAGTTGTCCACAGCCGGTGAAATGACGGTGGAGGGATCGGCGATTGCTCCACACCCCGCGCGGTTGGATCGGGTCGAATCAGCCCGGGAAGAGGCCCCGAATCCAGTCCACGAAGCGCCCGCCGACGCCGCTCAGCGGCGACGCGGTGGTGAAGCTGATCGGCTCGCTGCCGATGTGATGTGCGCCCCACAGGAGGAGCCCGATCGAGGTGCTGAAGGCCGGGTTCGAAAGCTGGTCCATCAGACCGCCGACGCCCTGCGGCGACGCAACCCGAACGGGCATCTGTAGGACCTCCCTGGCGAGCTCGGCGACACCGCCGAGCCGGGCGCCGCCGCCGGTCAGGACCACACCGGCGGGGAGCATCCCTGCATGCCCGGAGCGCTTGACCTCCTCCCCGATGAGCGAATAGATCTCGCTCATGCGGGCCTCGATGATCTCGCACAGCTTCTTGCGCTGGATTGTCTGCCCGCCGCCCTCGCCCAGGACCGCGACATTGAGCAGCTCCTCGGGGGCGATCTCGGCCAGGTTGGCCGAGCCGTGCTTGATCTTGATCTCCTCGGCCAGGTCGAGGCTGGTGCGCAAACCGATCGCCACGTCGTTGGTGACGTTGATGGCACCGACCGGAAGCACGGCAGAGTGGTAGACGGCGCCATCGGTGAAGATGGCCAGGTCGGTGGTGCCGCCGCCGATGTCGGCGATCATCACCCCCAGCTCCTTCTCGGTATCGGTCAGAGTCGCCTCGGCCGCGGCCAGGGAGCTGATCACCAGCTCGTCGATCTGCACGTTCGCGTTGGCGATGCACTTCGACAGGTTCTGGACCGACGTCGCGGCCCCGGCCACGATGTGGGTCTCCACCTCGAGGCGCACCGCGCTCATGCCGAGCGGGTCCTTGATCCCCTCCTGCCCGTCCACGATGTAGCCGCGCGGGATGACGTGCAGGATCTCGCGGTTCGAGGGAACCTGGATCGCCTTGGCCGCCTCGGTCGCGCGGGCCACGTCCTCGCGGCTCACCTCGCGCTTGTGCCCGGAGACGGCCACCACGCCACGGCTGTTCTGGCTGCTGATGTGGCTTCCGCCGACCGCCACGAAGGCGGAGCTGATCTTGTAGCCGGAGAGGCGCTCGGCCTTCTCGAGGCTGGCGGCGATCGAGTTCACGGTCTGGTCGATGTTCGCGACCATCCCCTTCTTCATCCCGACCGAAGGGGCGATCCCGTAGCCGATGATGTTGACGTCCCCACCACGGCTGACCTCGCCGATGAGGGTCGTCACCTTGGTCGTCCCGGCGTCGATGCCGACGAGGACCGTCTCCCTGTCCAAGCTACCTCCCGTAGGTCCCGCCGCTCATCCGCGGCACGGGTGCG
>DATJIJ010000016.1:0-28313 GCA_035493355.1 Candidatus Methylomirabilota bacterium | reverse complement strand
GCCGAATCCCGCAGTGCCCGCCGATGGGCGAGCACGACCGCGGCGACGTGGCCCACCACGATCGCTCCCACCGACAGGTACCAGACCAGGCTGATGGGCACCCAGTCGAGCGGTGGCGCCACCGTTGAGAGTGGATCGGCGACGAGGATCGGGACCCAGGCGACCCCCTGGACGACCAGGGTCAGGTAATGCGCGATGAGATAGCCACCAGCGATGGGGAGGAGGGTGGTCGCATATGCGCCAACCACGCTGCCGAGCCGGAGCGGCGCGCTGTCGGGGTCGTGCATGCTCAAGGTCAGCCACGACGCCAGGACGAAGACCCCGAAGAAGGCCGACCACAGTCCCAGCAGCAGGATGGTCTGTACCACCAGCACGGTGTTGAGCGCTCCGATCATGGGCAGCAGCGCCGGGAAGAGGAAGTTCATCGCGGCACCGAATGGCGCCGTCTCCTGCAGCCCGTCGTAGGTGACCGCGGAGAGGGCCAGCACGAGGAGCGCGGCATCGGACCAGCCGGCGTTGCCGACCTCGGTAAGCCCGGCAAACCAGGGACGCAGCTCGGGCTGCCGCTCCCCGGGTTCGGCAGCCACCGCGCATTCGGGGCAGTCGACACAGTGCGCGGGGTCGCATTCGTCGGAGCAGCCCTCGCAGGTTCCCGGCTCGACGACGCGCCGTCCGATCGGCCCAACGCGACCCAGCCAGCCGAGGTACACCTCGAACAGCTCGGCGTTGCGCAGCCAGGCGATCCGGCCAAAGAGGATCATGCCAAGCAGGGTGACGAGGGTGTAGCCGCCCAGCAGGACCGCGATGGTGGTCGGCGCGGTGCGGTCCGGGAGGATCAGCTCCGCCCAGACAGCAGCGCCGAGAAGGATGGTTGCCGGCCAGCGGCCGACTCTGGCTGGGTAGCGCAGTCCGGCATCGAGATGGTCGAACCCGATGAGTCGCGCGGCTCGCTCGAGGCCGATGAAGAGCGTCCGGAACGGGCTGAGGGCCGGCCACGGATTGCCCACCAGGACCGCCGTGATCGGAAGTCCCACCCAGATCCCGATCCAGAAGAGGACCGCCGGGAATGGCGAGATGGGGTCGACCACCAGGCCGAGTGCGATCGTGCCGAACCACCACACGATTCCGAGCACCTGGAGGACGGGCAGGGCACGGCCCGCCAGTGCCTGGCTGATGGGACGGGTGGGATACGCGGCCACCGGCCCAGCGGGCCGGACCAGCAGGACCGCGACCACGAACGACACGGCAACGGTGGCGCCGGCGGCGATCAGGTAGAGACCGAGCGGGACGGGAAGGGTGAAGACGCCGCCGAGCGCATGCGCGGCCGCCGGGATCGGGGCGAAAGCGAGGAGCGCCGCCGCGATGATCGCCGCAGCGGCGAGGCGTCTACGGCTCATTGACAGTCAGGATGCCGATATCGATCTCCGGTCCGTTATTGGGCGTATGCAGCTCGATGGGGAACTGGCCGGGGAGGGTGGCATTGAACGTGAAGGTCGCCGTATCGCCCGGCTGGACCTCCATCTCCTTCTCATAGCCGTGGATGTGGATCTCGCCTGCCTGCTCGGCGGTAATCGCGAGGGTCAGCTCCTGCCCCTTGCAGACGGAGACTGCCTCGGGGTCGAGCCGATCCCCGGTGAGGGTGGCCTCGCGCTGCACTGAGGCTGCCTGGCAGTCCTGGGGGAGGGTGGCCTGACTGACACAGCCGGTCGTTCCCACGAGGATGAGGATCGCGAGGACCGACGCGCCGATGCGGGCCATCACGAGCGCTCCAGCCGCCAGGCGAGAATCGTCGTCGAGGCCAGCAGCAAGAGTGCGCCGAGGAGGATCAAGCTGATTCGGGGATGCGGCTCGCTCATGGCTGTGTCGGGGCCCTCCTCACTGGTTGGATCAGGGATGGGCGTCGTGGCCTGGTAGCCGAAGCTGAAGCCTCCCTCGAGCCGGTGCCCATCCACGCCGGCCACCTTGTAGGTGACGGTGTAGATGCCAGGGGTGGTAATGGTGATTGGCCCGGTCATCACGTTCCGATCTGCGACGGTCAGGTCGACCTCGCCGCCGCCGACCTCGATTGAGCCTGGTCCGGTCACGCGAAACGAGCTGAGGTCGGGATCGAGCTCGTCGTCGAACGTGATGCTGACCTCAGGGGGCGCGGTCGACAGGTTCGTACCGGCCCCCGGAGAGCTGGTGACCAGCCCGACATGGGCCGACGCGGGAGCGGCCCACGCGAGCGTGATGAGGGCCGCCGCCAGGAGAGCGCCAACTTTCCTCACCGGGTGCCGCCTGGCCACGCCGAGCGCAGGTAGTTCACCAGGTCCCATCGGTCATGCTCGGAGAGCGTAATCGAGAAGGCCGGCATCCGCGTCGCCACCGTTCCGGACGCGATGAGGTACGCCAGCTCACCGTCGGTCAGGTCCGGCACGCTTGAGGCGAGGTCTCCCGGGCCCGGCAGGAATCCCTCGGCTGTCACTCCATCGCCGGCCCCCGTCGTGCCGTGGCATGCAGCGCAGTTCGCGAGGTAGAGGTCGCGTCCCCGGGCCGACGAGTCGGCGGAGGGCGCGATGGGGTTGCTCGCCGCTGCAGCGCTGGCGGGGGTCTGATTGGCGGCCCCGACCGCAGTCCTCGACTCGGCGCCCACGCCGGAGACCACTACCAGCACCACCAGGGCGAGTCGAGTTGCCCGGATGGTGAGGGCGGGGCGCCGGCGTTCGGTGAGGGAGACGCCGATGAAAGCGACCAGGAGCCCAATCGGCACCAGCCAGCCGGCCGGACCCGCTGGCAACACCGCCCATACCCAGGCCAGCGGCAGCGGAACCCCAATCCCGGTGTCGGGTGGCGGCACGACGGACGGGGGCAGCGGCTCGCTGACCGGCAGGTCGAAGGCGGTCGATTCGTCGCGTTCGCCAACGCGTCGGACCAGCACTTCCAGGCGCCAGTCGCCGACGATCGGGGTGTAGTCACCGCTCGTGTCCCAGAGCCAGGGTGCGACACCGGGGTTCAGCTCGATGCGTTGCTCGGGGAGCCCGCTCTCCTTCGGCGGGCTGAAGGTAAGAACCACCTTTTGCACGTCGGTCCGATAGTTGCCGGAGGCGGCGTCAGCCACCGACACCTCGTATTGCTGCTCGCCTGGTGCCGGCAGGATGACGGCGGCGTGGACCGTGGAGGCTCCAGCCTCCCCGTAGAGATGCAGCGTTCCGATCGCGGTGCGTGTCAGGACGGGGACGCGGGCCGCGGCCGGCTCGGTGGTGACCAGGTTCGCGGCGGCCAGCACGGCGACTGCCGCGACCGCGAGCTCGACCCCCACCAACGGCAACACGCGCCGAAAGGCACGTCCGCGGACGAGGAAGAAGTTGGCCGCGCCGATCGCGACTGCGATCGAGAAGAGCACGACCTTGGCCAGCAGGACGTTGCCGTACGTCGTGGCGACGAGGCCGCGCGCGTCGCCCAGGACGAGGGGCGAGTTGGCGATTCCGGTCAGCGCGACTATCGGCGCAGCTGCCAGCGCCAGGCGGGAATGTCGCCCGAGTGCGTCGCCGAGCAGCTGGCGCCTGTCGATGGCGAGCCGGTTCGATCTCCAGGCAAGGAGCAGAAGGCCAGGGATGGTCCCCAACCACGCTGCAACCGCCACCAGGTGGATCCAGTCGAGTGCTGCGAAAAGGGGTCCCCCACGTGCAGCGGCGTGACCGGCCAAGCTCGTGCCGGCGAGGGCCATGGCACTCGCCACCGCAACGAGCCACAGCGCGATCCGATCACCGTCGGCTCGGGGGGCAGCAAAGCGGGCTGCGGCCAAAAGCAACGCGGCGCCGGCGCCCAGCTCCGCAAGGCGCATCGCCATCGCGAACGGCGTAGCTCCGAAGGGAGCGGCGAAGTCGAGCTGGATGCCGTCTCCTCCGCCCTGGCCCGGATGCAGGCCAGTCGCCTCGACGAACGGCCGTGCGGCGACGGCGAGGTAGATGCCCAGGCCAACGAAGGCGACGAGCGCCGTGACCGCGATCAGACCCCACGGCGCGCCGATCGATGCAGTCTGGCGTGCCAGGGCGGGCCGGGCGGTGAAGAGCCAGAAGGTCACCAGCCCCAGGAGCGCGAGCGCCGCGGAGAGCGAGAGCCAACGCGTCCCGGTGCCGAGTGCGTCTCCGGAGAGTGAGCCGCTCTGCGCCGCGAGGGCCGGCGGCGGCTGCGCGCCGGTCGGGTCGACGAGGAAGGCCCAGATCCCAGCCGTGACGTGCCCATCGGTCGCGGACGTGATGCGGTAGCTCACCGTGTAGACGCCTGGTTCGAGCTTCGGTACTGCGATCGAGACCACCAGTCCGGTCGCGTCGACCTTGACGGCACCGACGCCCGCCACCGCGTCCTGCACCTCGTCGAGCAGCTGCACCGATGCCGTGGCGGGATCGACCGGCTCGCTGAAGGTCATCGTTACCGCCGCCGGCGATTCGCGCAGCGACGCGTTCGCGGCCGGCGTCGACGAGACGAGCTCGGCATGGGCTGCAGCGAAGGCTGGGGCGATGAGAGCCGCCGCCAGCATCCCGAGAAGGGGGACTACGACGCGGCGCGCCCTCGTCATGGTTCGGCGAAGAAGGGATCGTCCCCGAAGAGATCGAGCCACCGACGGCGCATCTGACGCACCGTCGCCACCACGGCCGCATCGGAGGTGCCCGGGGGCAGGAGCCCGGCGATCGCGGCACGGACCGGCTCGCTGCCCTCCATCCCCAGCAGGGCGAGGTAGTCGTGAACGCGCTGCGCCGGGTTCTTGCCGTGCGCCCGCGTGCGAACCAGGACGTCGGCCTCGTGGTCGAGCGCCCCCGCGTAGTCAGTTTCCGGGCGCTCGATCTCGGCCAGCAGCAATGGGATATGGTCGAGCCGCGGATCGGAGTACGCCCAGCGCACGAATGAGTCGATCGTCGCCGGTTGGCGGTCGTGGTGCCGGGCGTGGAACGCCTGGAGGTACTGCTGCCGCTCCGCCTCCGAGCGGGTCAATGCGATCTGCGCGACCTGCCGCATCTCCGGCGACCAGCGGCGCAGCGACTCGACGAATTGGCGGAGCGTGAGGCTGCCCGCGGGCTGCGGCCGAAATCGGTGATCGTGGGTCGGCTGCACGGGCCCGTATACTAGCTTCCGCATGCGCCGCCTGACCTCGCGGGGCCGGCTGCCTCGCCTTCTCGCGGGCTTCGCGGCCATCCTCATGGCCCTCACTTCGTCGCTGCCGGCACGTCCCGCCTCGGCAGCTGGGCCAACGTTGCGAT
This sequence comes from Candidatus Methylomirabilota bacterium, assembly GCA_035493355.1. GTDB lineage: Bacteria > Chloroflexota > Limnocylindria > QHBO01 > QHBO01 > CF-167. The sequence continues at coordinate 23,076 of DATJIJ010000016.1, read as the reverse complement.
ACGTCGGCGGCGACCCGGGCACCCTCGACCCGTCGTTCATCGGCAGCGCCGGCGACGTCGAGTTCCTCTTGCAGCTGTACGCGGGCCTGACCCGCCTCGACGAGGACGGGAAGCCGTACGCCTCACTGGCGGAGTCCTGGTCGATCAGCGGTGACGGGCGAACCTACACCTTCACGATGCGGCCGGGACTGACCTTCAGCGACGGAAGTCCGCTCGATGCCTCGGATGTGCGACGTTCGTGGCTACGCGTCCTCGACCCAGCCACGCACTCAACAGCTCCAGATGTCCTGAGCATCATCGAGGGGGCCACGGAACGCCTCGCTGGCGGGCCCGAGGACGGCGTCGCGATCGAGGCGCCTGATGCGCGGACGCTGACCGTCCGGCTCAAGCACGCGGCTGCGTACTTCACCGCCATCACCGCAACGCCCACTGCGTTCGTCGTCCCGCGCAGCGCGTCCGGGTCGGATGACAGCTGGCAGTCGATGGACGGCTCGGTCGGCTCCGGCCCATACGTCGCCAGCGGAAGGGACGGCACGGACATCGTGCTTCGAGCGAATGACCGCTACCTGGCCGGGCCGCCGCCGATCGCCGAGATCAAGTGGGTGACCGATCTGCCGGGAGATGGCGTGACCGCGTTCGCGGATGGCGATGTCGACCTCGTCAGCGTCGGATCGTTCGACGCCGGCTGGATCGCATATGACAAGGACCTGGGAACGGCACTCCACCGATCGGCCGCGCTCGGCATCCAGTACTTCGGCTTCGACACCACGCGGCCGCCCTTCGACGACGCGAGGGTGCGCCGTGCGTTCGCCCTTGCGCTGGACCGGCCGAGGCTTGTGACGAATGCGGAGGGAAGCAGCGGCACGCCGGCCTCCAGCATCGTGCCGCCGGCCCTCTGGCCAGAGGGGATGGAGGACGACCAGGTGACCGACCTCGCCGAGGCCCGCAGCCTCCTCGATGCCGCCGGCTACACCGATCGGTCCCGGCTGGGCACCATCACCATCAATGGCTCCGGCCTGGGGGTGGGCCCGGCCGCATCGGTCTGGAAGGACGAGCTGGGCGTTGAGACCGCGATTGAGACGATGCAGTTCCGGGACTACCTGCAGGCCCTCGTCGTCGACCCGCCGCAGATCTTCACGATCAACTGGATCGCCGACTACCCGTCACCATACGCGCTCTACAGCCTCCTCCTGCTCCCGGAGGCAACCAGCAACTACGGCCACTGGGACGACCCTGAATTCGTCCGGCTGCTCGAGGCCGCGTCCAGCGCGGAGAACGACGCGGAGCAGGCGGCAGCCTACCGAGCGGTGGACGCCCGGGTCGACAGCGAGGCGCCGATCATCCCCTGGGCGTACGGCGCCGGCTGGTGGCTCGTGCGGCCCGGCCTGCGCGGCCTCGGCAACCTGACGACCGGGCTGCTCGACCTCGGCCGGGTGTCGTGGGAACAGTGATGCGCCGCCTGATGCAGCTTGCCGCCATCGCCGTGGCCTTGGCGCTCGTCGCTCCGGCGCAGGTTGCCGCCTTCAGTGGCTTCGGCACGCTGACCGCGAGCGCGACCTATGGCGGGGAGATGCGCTTCACCGTGCAGCTGCCGGGCGGTCCGCCGGACCAGCTCGAGCTGCTCCTCCGCTTTGCCGGCTCGGATTCCACGGTGGTGGCCCCGGTCGATCCTGGATCGTCGAGCGCCGAGTACGTCTGGGACACCGCGGATCGCCACCTCACGCCCAACACGGCGATCGCCTATCGCTGGCGAGCGACGAGTGGGGAGCAGGTGACCCTGAGCCCGGAGAAGACGCTCCTCTACGACGATGACCGGCCGGGCCTCGATTGGCACACGGCGAAGATCGGCGCCACCACGGTGCACTGGTACGGCGGCGCGGAATCCCAGGCACGCCACTTCGGTTCGATCTCGGCCGATGCGGCGGCAGCCGCGGAGACGCTCCTGGGCCACGACCTGGTTGGCCCGATCGACATCTTCGTCTATGACTCGCGCGACGATTTCTTTGGCGCGCTGGGACCCGGGGCGCGTGAGTGGACCGGTGCCGCGACCTACCCCGAGCTGCGCACCATCTTCATGTGGCTGGGTGGCGGCTCGAGCAGCTACCTCGAGACCACCATGACCCACGAGGTGACGCACGTCGTCTTCCAGGACGCGACCACCAACCAGTTCCACGACCCGGCGACCTGGTTCAACGAGGGGCTGGCGGTGTGGTCCGAAGAGCATTCGGCGGCCGACCAGGAGGGCAATGTGCGGTCGGCCGCAAGTGAGGGTCGCCTGCTGGCCTTCGGCGGCATCACCGAGTCCTTCCCCATCGGCGACCAGGCGGCGCGGCTTGCCTACTCCGAGGGCGCCACGATGGTCGCCATGATCATCGACAAGTACGGCCAGGACGCGATCGCCGCGATCGCTGCCGCGTGGCGAGGCGGTGCAGGGGATGACGAGGCGCTGGAGGCCGGGACCGGCGTTCCCGTGGATGAGCTGTACGACACGTACTTCGCTTCATTCGGTGCGTCGGTCCCAACCGCCGTCGAGCCGGCGCCGATCCTCCCCTCGAACGTCGACAAGCCCCCGCAGCCGAGCGCCCCGGCGCACGCTGGCGAGAGCGCCTCTGCCGTGCCATCCGCTTCGCCAACGCAACAGCCGGCTCACGCCGATGACAACGGGGCGTGGATCCAGGCGGCGATCATCGCCGGGATCCTGGTCGGGGTGATCGTGGCCGTTGTCGCCAACCGGCGCCGGGGATCCAGATCGGCATGACGCGGCGAGGAACGCGGCTGCTCTTCAGCCCGCAATGGGCGGTGAGCATCGCTGGTGCCCTGGCGGTCATCGGTTTCGTGGGGTACGCGCAGTGGAACGGCTCGCCAGAGCGCGCCCAGTTCGCGACATCGGTGCAGCAGGTGCTCGCTGACCAGGTCTCCAAGCTCGAGAAGGAGCAGGAGGACCTGCGCGGCCAGCTGGCCGCGGCGGAGGCCCAGGTCCTCGACTTTCAGACGGCATCGACGACCTCGTCATCGGCCCTGGCGGAGGTCAACCGGCGCCTGGAGGATGCCCGTCTGGCGGCCGGCCTGACGGCGCTGCACGGGCCCGGGGTGGTGGTCGAGATCTCCGACTCGAAGCGCGTGATACCCGATGGCGAGAACCCGGCCAACTACCTCGTCCTCGTCGATGATCTCCGTGACATCGTGGCTGCGCTGTGGGCCTCCGGCGCGGAGGCGATCACGATCAACGGCGAGCGACTGGTCGCCACGTCCTCGATCTATGGAGTCGGCGCATCGATTCTCGTCAACACGGCATTCCTCTCTCCTCCGTTCCGCATCGAGGCGATCGGCTCGAACGGGCTGCTCGACCGGTTCTCGGAGAATCCCGCCTTCAAGGGCCGGGTGGCGCAGCGGATCGATGCCTTCGGCCTCGAGTTCGCGAGCCAGGCGGCCGACGCGCTCGACCTGCCCGCCTTCGTCGGCAATACCCGCTTCCGATGGGCGGTGCCGACCGACGGGGCCCCCTCGTGAAGACCCGGGTCGCGCAGGCGACGATGTTTGCGGTGGCGGTGCTGATTGGGATGCTCGGTGTCGGCCAGCTGAACTCGCAGGCCCGTCCCATCGAGATCAGCCGGCTCTCCGCGACCGAGCTGTCGACCCTCATCGAGACGCTCACCGCTCGCAATCGCGAGCTGCGCTCGGGGCTTGCCGACATCCGCGACCAGCTGCGGCAGTACGAGCTCTCCGGTCCCCAGGGCGAGAGCGCCCTCCAGGTGAGCCGCGAGGATCTCCGGCGCATCACAGCGTTCGCCGGCCTGGCGGCGGTGGATGGACAGGGGATCGTCATGAACGTAAATGGCAACCTCGATGCGATCGCGCTGAACGACCTCATCAACGAGCTCCGCAACGCGGGGGCGGAGGCGATCGCAGTCGACGACGTTCGAATCACCGCCCGCTCCGTGGCGACCGAGGGTCCGCGAGCGATCGAGCTCGATGGCGTGGAGGTCGGGGAGCGGTTCACGCTGCGCGCCATCGGGTCCCCGGACGGCCTCCTCGGCGCGATGGAGCGCCCAGGTGGGATCATCTCCCAGCTCAAGCTGTTCATCAAGGCGACGATCCAGATCCGCCAGGCGGAGTCGGTGGTGTTGCCGGCGAGCGAGGTATCGCTCCTGCCGGTGATCGGGACCCCAGCTGAATGAGGAGACGATGCAGGAGCTGATCGACCTGGCCCTCGACGTTGCGCGCACCGGTGGAGCTGGCTATGCCGACATGCGAATCGTGGAGCGCGAAACCGAATCCCTGACGGTGAAGAACGGGAACCTCGCCGAGGCGAGCTCCAACCGCTCCGCTGGGTTCGGCGTGCGGGTGCTGGTCGACGGCGCGTGGGGCTTCGCGGCCAGCTCACGAATCGAACGGGCCGAGGTGGAGCGCACCGCCCGCGAGGCGGTGGCTATCGCCCGGGCGAGTGGCCTGGCGACGCGTGAGCCGATCGTGCTCGACGACTCACCCCCCGCCGTGGCGGAGTACCGCACCCCCGTCCGCGAGGATCCGTTCGGCGTCCCGCTCGACGAGAAGCTCCGCATCCTGTTCGAGGCGGACGCCGTGATGAGCAAGGTCGCCGGCGTCACGCTGCGCACCAGCGGCATGGAGTTCGGCCGCGAGCGGAAGACGTTCGCCTCGAGCGAAGGGGCACGGATCGAGCAGGAGATCGTGGATTCCGGGGCCGGCATCGAGGCAATGGCCTTCAACGACAGCGAGGTCCAGCGTCGCAGCTATCCGCAGTCGGCGAGCGGCCAGCACGTGACCGCCGGCTTCGAGGCGGTCCGCGAACTGCAGCTCGCCGAGAACGCGCAGCGGATCGCCGAGGAGGCGGTGGCGCTGCTGGACGCCCGACAGTGTCCGTCCGGCAAGATGACGCTGATCATCGATTCACCGCAGCTGGCGTTGCAGGTCCACGAGTCGTGCGGCCACCCGATCGAGCTCGACCGCGTCCTCGGGATGGAGGCCAGCTTCGCGGGGACCAGCTTCCTGACGCTCGACAAGCTCGACGCGCTCCAGTACGGCAGCGAGATCGTGAACATGGAGGCCGATGCGACCGCGCCAGGTGGACTCGGGACGTTCGGCTTCGACGACGAGGGAGTGCCGGCCCAGAAGGTCCCGATCGTGACCGCCGGCCGATTGGTGGGCTACCTCACCAGCCGGGAGACCGCGCCCATCATCGGTCGCCGCAGCATGGGCAGCAGCCGAGCCTCCGGCTGGAATGTCATCCCGCTCATCCGGATGACGAACGTGAACCTGCGGCCTGGCACGGCGGGCACGCTCGAGGACCTCATCGCCGACACGCCCGACGGACTCTTCGTGAGCACGAACCATTCGTGGAGCATCGACGACCGGCGCCTCAACTTCCAATTCGGGACGGAGATCGGCTGGCTGATCAAGGACGGGCGGCTGACCGAGATGGTCAAGAACCCGACCTACACCGGCATCACGCCGCAGTTCTGGGGCAGCTGCGACGCGATCTGCGGCGAATCGGAGTGGAAGCTGTGGGGGGTTCCGAACTGCGGCAAGGGGGAGCCGATGCAGACCCACGGCGTGGGCCACGGCGCGGCGCCGGCTCGGTTCCGCGGGGTCGAGGTCGGGGTCGGCCAATGGTAGACGAGCAGATGAACCGCGCAGATCTGGATGCGCTGCTCAGCGAGGCCCTGTCGCTGGCGACCGATGCCGAGGCGGAGGCGATTCTCACCGAGCGCCGCGCCGCGCTGACGCGCTTCGCCAACTCGCGGATCCACCAGAACGTGGCAGAGCGCGACGCCACCCTGCGGCTCCGCCTCGTGCGAGACGGTCGGACGGGCGTCGCCAGCACGAATCGGCTCGACCGCGAGGGGCTGCGTGAGGTCGTGGCTCGGGCATCCGCCACCCTGGCGCTGGCGACGCCCAATCCGGATGGAGCCGCACTGGCAACGGCGAATCCATCGAACGCCGACGTCAGCCTCGGCTTCGTCGCCGCCACAGCCCATGCCGATCCCGACCTGCGGGCTGCCGGCGCTCGCGCCGTGATCTCGGCGGGAGACAGCGCGCACCTCGAATCGAGCGGCGCATTCTCGACCGAAACCGCCACCCTGGCGGTCGCCAACACGCGAGGAATGCGCAACGTCCACAGCGTGACGCAGGCCAAGCTGCTCACGGTGATGATGGGAGCGAACGGCGCCTCCGGCTATGCCCAGGCGACGGCCCCCGATATCCGGGCCATCGACCCGTCCGCGGTCGGCGAGGAGGCAGCTGACAAGGCCGCCCGCAGCGCGGATGCGGTGGTGCTCGAGCCGGGGGAGTATCCGGTGGTGCTCGAGGAGTACGCCGTTGCGACGCTGCTGGAGTACCTGTCGTGGGTCGGCTTCTCGGCCCTCGCCGTCGAGGAGGGGCGCTCGTTCATGGAGCTTGGCCAGCAGATCATGGGCTCGAACGTTTCGATCTGGGACGACGGCCTGGATCCGTTGGGGTTGCCAACCGCGATCGACTACGAGGGCGTTCCCAAGCAGCGCGTGGATCTCATCACCAATGGCGTCGCACACGCGGTAGTCCACGACACGGCCACCGCGGCGCGGGCTGGCGTGGCGTCGACCGGGCACGGCCTGCCCGCTCCGAATTCGGTGGGTCCAATGGCCTGGAACCTGTTCATGTCCCCGGGATCGAGCGCCAAGGAGGTGATGCTGTCCGGCATCGACCGCGGCGTGTGGGTGACCCGCTTCCACTACGTGAACATTGTCCACGCCAAACGCGGCATCCTCACCGGGATGACCAAGGACGGCACCTTCCTGATCGAGGACGGCCGCATCACGCGTCCGATCCGGAACCTGCGCTTCTCGCAGTCGATCCCCGATGCCTTCAGCGCGATCGAGGCGATCGGCTCCGAGACGCGACTCGTGGCCGCCGAGTACTCGGGCATCAATGTGCGGGTGCCTGCGCTGCGGCTCGCGAAGTTCGCGTTCACCGGAGCCACCGGCGCCGAGGCCCCGGGCTAGCAGTGGCCGCGGTCGACCTGCGCATCGATGACCGGATCACGTTGCGCAAAGCTCATCCCTGCGGCAGCCACGCGTGGGTCGTCACCCGACTGGGAGCCGATATCGGCCTGGCCTGCGAGGGATGCGGGCATCGGGTCATGATGGACCGCCTCGACGTCGAGCGGCGGTTCACTGGCCACCTGGAGCGCGGCCCGCAGGCGGCGGCTGACGCATGACCCACATCGAGCTGCCGCCGCACGTCGAACTTCCGCCGGACCTGCCGGTCTCCGAGCCCTCACGCTCGGTCTTCCAGAATCGGTCCTTTGTGCTGCTGTGGGTGGCTCAAGTGCTGAGCCAGCTGGCGAGCAACATGGTGCTCGCCGGGCTGATGGCCACGGTGGTGCTGGCCACCGGATCCAATACGGCGAACGCAGTCCTGATCCTGACCTTCCTGGTGCCCGCGGTAGCCTTCAGCGCCATCGCCGGCGTCCTCGTCGAGCGCAGCGATGCGCGGCTGATCATGCTCGCGGCGAACCTGCTGCGGGCCGGCGGGATCGTGCTCTTCCTCTTGGTCGGCAACAACGTTGCCCTGATCCTGGTGATCAACCTGCTGGTGGCGACGGTGACCGCCTTCTTCATCCCGGCGGAGCTGACGGCCATCCCACGCCTCGTCGATCGACGGCAGCTGATGGCCGCCAACTCGACGTTCGTGTTGACCATCAACGCGACCTTCGCCATCGGCTTCGGCTTCCTGGGCCCGTTGCTGCTCACCACTGCAGGGGTGAGCACGGTCTACGTCGTGGTGGCGGTCATGTTCGGCCTGGCAGCGCTGGCCATCATCCCGCTGCCGGCGGTCAAGCCCGAGAAGCGCGCCGAGATCGGGGTCAAGGAGACCGGGCAGGCGCTGACCGCGGTCTTCGACCAGCTGAACGAGGGCGTCGCGTTCGTCCGCAGGAATCGCCCGATTGCCTGGTCGCTGGCCTACCTCGGCATCGCGGCAAGCCTCATCGCGGTGATGGGGGCCATCGGCCCAGGCTTCGCAACGGACATCCTCCTCCTGCGTCCGCAGGACTTCTTCTTCGTGATGGGCCCGGCCGGCCTGGGCGCGGTGATCGGGATCCTCTTCCTGAACGCCTACGGTGGGAAGATTCCGCGGCGGCTCCTGATCGACATCGGCCTCGTCGCGATGGGGGTGACCCTCATCGGCCTGGCCCTCGTCAAGCCGATCACGGCCTTCGTCGCTCCCGCTCTCGCGCCGATCGAGCACACCCTGCCGGCTGCCCTCAGCCCGCTCCTCTCGCTCATTGCGCTCGTCGTGGTGATCGGGATGACGGCGGGCGTGGAATACGCCCTCGTCGCCATCCCCGCGCAGACCGCGCTCCAGGAGGACCTGCCGGTCGAGGTTCGTGGACGCATCTTCGGCATCCTCAACACGCTCCTTTCCGTGGCTTCCTTCCTCCCCGTTCTGGTGGGGCCGGCCGCCGCGGACCTGCTGAACATCGTGGTCCCGGGGGCCGGCATCCCGACCGTGATGGCCATCCTGGGCCTCATCACACTATGGCTCGGGATCGCCTCGTGGCGGCGAAACGCCGCGGCCGGGCTGCACGACGATGCGCCAGCAATCTCGCCGCATGGCGACTAGGGTTACCGCCGCCGCGATCCTGATCGCTTCGGCAGTGATTGCCTGGCTGGCCATCACCTTCGCGCTGGTGGCGCGCACCCTCCAGGCGGCGATCGCCATCTCGCTGGTCTACGTTGCCTACCTGGCGCTGCGCGGCTACCAGGCCATGCGCGAGGCGCGCGTCGGCGCTGCCAATGCCGATCGACCGTGGGTCACCCTCCTGGTGGCGGCCCGCAACGAGGCGCCCGTGATCGCCGCGACCCTTGCCGGGCTCGTTCGGCAGGACTACGCCGACGCCAGCGGGCCCCGATTCGACGTGCTCCTGGTCGACGATGGCTCGACGGATGCGACCGGTGCGCTGGCCGGCCGGGCGGCCGCGGATCATCCGGACCGGCTCCGTGTCCTGCGCCGGGAGCAGGGAGACGGACCGCGGATGAAGGCTGCTGCGCTCGCCTTCGCGCATCCGCACGCTCATGGAGAGGTCATCGGCGTGGTGGACGCCGATGCGACCGTCTCCGCCAAATTCATCGCCAACGTCATGGACGCATGGCGTTCTGACCCAGCCGCGGTCGCCATCCAGGCGCAGCGTCGAGCGCACAACCGGGGTGACGGGTGGTTCGCCGCCGCGCAGGACGAGGAGCTGCTGATGGACATGGCCAGCCAATGCGGCCGTCGCGCGACCGACGGCACGGCGGAACTGCGTGGCAACGGCATGTTCGTGCGCCGCACTGCACTCGAGAGCGTGGGCGGCTGGAGCCCGATGGCGCTCACCGAAGACCTCGAGCTCTCCACCCGGCTGGTGGCGGCTGGGGAGCGGATCGCGCTCGCACCGCTGGCGGAGGTGGGCGAAGAGGCAGTAACCACCTTGCGCAGCCTGTGGCGGCAGCGCCTGCGCTGGGCGGAGGGCAGCATCCGCCGGCTGATCGACCTCGGGCCGGGGCTGCTGCGGGCTCGAGAGGTGCCTGCGAGCCGGAAGCTCGACTTCCTTGCCTTCACCGCCGAGTTCCTGATCCCGCCACTCTTCGTGACGACCATCATTGCCAGCCTGCTGACGATCCCGCTGCCGCGTCCGGCCGACTGGACCGTGCCGGCGTCGCTCTTTATTGGCTACGGGCTCGGGTCGTTCCTGCTGGCGATGGCCGGCATCGCGGGCCACGGGCAGCGGGGACCCGGCGTCATCGGCCGAGCCACGCGTGGATCGCTCTTCCTCTCGCATTGGCTGCTGGTGGTCCCCGCCGCGCTGGTGCGGATCGCCATCGGGCGCCAGGCGACCAGCTTCGTGCAGACCCGGCGCATCGGTCACCAGCGCGAAGAACCTGATGCAGCACCTGATGGCGGAGCGTAGGATCGCGCTGAAATCGGTCTCAATGGCGATCGGGTGGAGGCGATTGGCATGGCTGGGCACCCCGAAGATCCGCAGGCATTTCACATTGAGGAAGACGCCCGACAGCCGGTCGGGCCAGGCCACCAGACGCCGCTGACGCCCTCCTTCGATCCGACCCGGCTCGATTTCGGCCACTACGCCGGGAGGACCATCGAGGAGCTGGCGGGCATCGACCCCGACTACCTGCGCTGGCTGGAGCGTCATCCCTCGGGCAGCCGGTATCGCACCGAGATCCATCGCGCGCTCGGCGTCGTGCCGTACTCGACCGATTGGCGTCGCTGAGTAGAGCGAGGCGACACGGTGTCGGGAATCGAGCGGCGTTCCTTCAACGAGCCCGATGAGGTCTATCCGACCGTCGACGGGAGCCGCACGGAGCTGATCTCCATCGGCGACAACATGGTGATGCGCTCGGTGATGAAGCCCGGCTGGAGCTGGGAGCAGTACATCAAGCCAATGGGCGACGACCCGTCCTGCCCGATGGAACACCGCGAGGTGATCTTGTCGGGGCGGATCCGGTACCTGATGGACGATGGCACCGAGGTGATCGGGCAGGCGGGGGATTACCTCGAGATCTCGCCCGGCCACCTCGCCTGGGTGCTCGGCGACGAGCCCTGCGTCACGATCGACTGGTAGCTGTGATGGTCCGGACCGTTCGCTCCGTCCTCGCGATGGTGCTCTGGGTCGCCGCAGGACTGCTGACGCTGTTCCTGATCTTCTCGGGGTGGTGGCTCATATTGCCATTCGCCTTTGCGGGCGGGGGAGGAGGCGCATTCCTGGTGCTGGTCCTGGCCATCATCGGCCTGGCTGTGGCGGCGCACCTCCTCGGTCGTCGCACCTCGTCGTAGGTCCATCGACCCCGGGACTCAGAACGACAGGTCGTTGAGGATCCGGTCCGCTCTCTCGAAGAACCTCTCGAGTTCTGCCACGGAGCTGGCCACGGCCGCCTCGGTGCTCACCATCACCGTCACCCTCGTCCCCTCGACGTCGACAGCCATGATGCGGACACGCTCTCCCGGGCGTGCGCGCCAGGTCTCGGTTCCGAGCGGGAACATGTTGATGTCGCCGGATCCGATGGAGCCACAGGCCGCCAGCGCGCCCTCGCTGATGTCCACGTTGGCGGAAACGCCGGTGTGGCCACCCACGGTGGTCGGCTGCCAGGGGCTTACGGTCACGTAGGGAAGGGTCGCCAGCGCCCTCATCAGTTCCAGCGGCGTCGATCCGGTATCCGTGGTTGGTCCACCGTCGGCGCAGGGGCTCTGGTACACCTTCTCGACTCGACCAATATCGACATGGCCCTGGGGCTGCGAATCGTTGAAGAGGCCAAGGTATTCCGGCCCGCTCCGATAGACGCTCCACCCCAGGTCCGAGACAACCAACTCGAATGGCGGCTGGAATTCATCCGCGAAGTGCGAGCCGATGTCCAGGTTGCCGACCTCGAGCGCCGGGGGCCTCGAGGCTGGCGACGGTGAGCCGCTGGTGCCAGGCGTCGGAGGCCGCAGGGAGAGTGCGGCGGCCACGGCCACCACCCCCGCGGCCAGGATGCCTCCGGCGAGCACCCTCTGGCGGAAGCGTCGGTCGGGCACCAGCGGTACGCCCTCGGTGGTGACGGCGTAGAGGGCAACCGGGTCGGTGACCCCCTTCAACCTGCGGCGACCACGGCTGGTGAAGGCCACCGGGATGCTCGCCTGGGTGATCCCCCGAACCGTGGCCGTCACCAGCACCTCGCCGGCACTGGCTGTGGCACACACCCGCGCCGCGACGTTCACCGCGGATCCGATGAATCCATCGGCGGTCTGGACGGCCTCGCCCGCGTTGATGCCGACGCCCACCCTGATTGGTCGATCGGCGCGATCCGCGCTTGCCTTCGCAGCGCCGCGGACGATATCCAGGCCACACAGGATCGCGCCCGATGCCGACGGGAAGACGGCGTAGAACCCGTCTCCCTCGGTCTGGATCTCGGCACCGTGGTGCTGTCCGACCGCAGACCGGGTAATGGCCAGGTAATCGTCCAGCAGGGCCACGCCGGCCGCGTTGCCGGCCCGCTCGATGAACGCGGTGTAGCCGCGCAGGTCAGCGAACAGGAAGCATCGGTAGGCGGTGGATGACGAAGTGCTGGTGGGCGGCAGCGTAGGGCCCTTGCTCATCGTTCAATAGTAGTGGGAGCTATGGCCAGGATTCGTGCTGAGCGATTCGCCGTGATAGGATCGCGACCTGCTCAGTGCGACACCGAAACTGAGCACGAAACCGCGGGCGGCTAGCTCAGCTGGTTAGAGCACTTGCTTGACATGCAAGAGGTCACTGGTTCGAGTCCAGTGTCGCCCACCACGCCTTATCCCCGGCGCGATTCGTACTTCTCCCTGAGAGTGCGGACGTGGCGCGTCTGCGCCTCCACGGCTCCGACCTGCTTGGGCAGGTCCAGGTCAGCCAGACCGATCTCCGCGCCCCAGCTTCGAGCCTTGGTTGTCGCGGTCTGCAGCGTAGCTAACATCGTTTTCAGCTGCGCAGTCGCTGCGTTGAGCGCGCTGCGCTCCACCCGTGCGTCCCCAATGGCAAGGACGCCGGTCGAGCCAATGGCGGAGCTTGCGCCGGGCAACATGGCTACCCGGTTCAGCTCCTCGGAGCCAGCCCACCAGGCGGACGTTGCCCGCTTCAAAAGGTCCGATGCCACCCGTGCCTCCATTCGTCATGCAGCCAGCTGCAGGTATAGGATCGACCGTGACGGCGAGTATCGGCCACCGACGCGACCTGAAAGCCCTTCGTTTGCACCACCGCGCACGGTGCCCGGAGGTACTCCCCAGGTACTGCACCAGACCGCACTCGGTCGATTTGCCTCCATCCGTAGGGGGGACCCGCTACGTCGGAAGTACTACCTCGTCATGGCCCTTCCGGCGCGACGCCCCCATCCTCCCGGCATGTCCAACTCCAAGCTCACTGATCGCCTCCTCCCGCGTCGTCGTCTCCGGATGCCGCTGGCCGTCTCCGGCACCGCGCTCCTCGGCCTTTCGACGCTCCTCTCCGTCGGACCAGTCCTCGGTGCCGCGAACAACGGCAACGAGAACGGATCGAACGGAAACGGCTCCGGCGCCGCCGCGCACGGCACCTCCGGCAATGTGAAGGTCCACGACGTGGGGACCGGCGTCGAAACGGCTGGCACCGATAACGAGCCGCACGTCTGCCGCTTCTGGCTCGGCTTCGAGTTCGATGCGCCGTACGAGGCTGGCACGTGGGCCATCGTGAGCTGGGCACCGACCGGGGACGGATCGACCGTCGCCTCGGGCGCCTACAACACGGCAGGCGATGGAGTCGACAATTCGGGCGCGGTCGCTGTGCCAGCTGGACACTATCGAGTCGAATGGGGCGCCACTGGCGCCACGAGCAGCAAGAAGAAGACCTTCTGGGTCGACGCTGACTGCGGACAGTCAGCGCCACCGCCGGATGAGGTGTTGCCTCCCGATGAGGTGACCCCGCCCAGCGACGCGCCTTCTTCGTCCGGCGAGGAGTCGCAGCCTGAGGAGCTGCCGCCGCCCACGGATGCCCCCGGCAGTCCGGATGAGGTGTCGCCTCCCGACGAGGTGACCCCGCCGAGCGACGCTGCAGCATCGTCCAACGACGAGACGCAGCCCGAGGAACTGGTGCTGTCCGACCAGGAGACCGCTCCCGAAGGGGACGAGGCACCAGTGGATGAGGCTCCCACGACAGACGAGGTGACCCCGCCCAGCGACGCGCCTGCTTCGTCCGACCAGGAGACGCAGCCTGAGGAGCTGCCGCCGCCCACGGGTGCCCCCGCCAGCCCGGATGAGGTGTCGCCTCCCGACGAGGTGACCCCGCTCAGCGACGCGCCTGCTTCATCCGACCAGGAGACACAGCCCGAGGAACTGGTGCTGTCCGACCAGGAGACCGCTCCCGAGGAGGACGAGGCACCAGCGGATGAGGCTCCCACGACCGACGAAGAGGCGCCCGCCACGGACGATGCGGCTCCCGCGTCGACCGAGGAGGATGCCCCTGCCGCCGACGAGCTTCCGAGCGACAACGTCACGTCGCCCGAAGATGATGCGGGAGCCCAGGAGCTGGCCGAGGTGGACGAATCGACACCGGCAGGCGATTCCGAGAATTCTGAAGCTACGGATCCCGGCGCCCCGCCAAGCCAGGACGAGCTCGGCAGCATGGGAACTCCCGGCGGACCCACGATGGCCGACACCGCCAGCCCGCAGGCGCCCGCATCGGGCGGCCCGCTGGCCACCCTTGGCCTGCTCCTTCTGATCGGGGCGCACGCCGCGATCCGCCGGGAGCGGCTGATCACTGCGACGCACAACTGAGGTCAGCGGGACGCGTCGATACGGGTACCCTACGGGGACTGCATCCCCTTCGAGGTGAACCGTGACCTTCTGGTCCAGAAGCCGGCGTGGTGAACAGCCGGACGAGGCTCCGTCGCTCGCCGTGCCAACCGCGACGCACCTCTCGGTCGTCGAATTCTGGGCGCCAAGCCAGCGGACCCTGGCCGGCATGGACCTGAGTCGGGAACGCCTGACCGACCTCATCAATCGCGAGGAATACCTTCCGGTGGTGCTGCTGAATGAGCAGCCGGAAGACATCTCAAAGCCGATCGAGATGCGCGCCGGCCAGCAGTGGTCGCACCTAAAGATCGAGGATGCGCTGCTCGTGCTGCCGCCACCCCAGGTGACCAACCCGCTCCGCCGGTTGCACCGCCCGAGGCAGCCGGTCGAGATTGTCATCGGTCCGTTCACCGTGACCGGCATGGTCAGCGTCCCGCCGGGTGCTCAGGCGGCGGGCTTCCTCTTCCGTCAGAACGCCCGCTTCGCTGCCGTCACCCGCGCCGTGGTACGCGACATTGGGATGCCGGGATTCGAGCAGCACGCCGAGGTCATGCTGGTCAACATGCGACGGGTCGATACGATCCATGACGTGGGGCTCGACCAACCGGAGGTGATCACTCCGCCCGAGGCGACGACACCTATCCGCTAGGGTCGGTCAGCAGCTCCCGAGGTCGTCACGGCGTTCCGGATGCGCTCGGCATCGTCCGCATCGGCCATCCGCGCCAGCCAATTCGGTTCGAGGTCGCGCACGACCGCGGCCAGGTCATCGGCTTCGAGCTCGCGCAGGAGGCCGTTGGCGCAGAGCGCCAGCAGCACCGATGCGATGCCCGGGTCGTACCAGGTTCCGGATCGGGAATGAATGGTGGTGGTGGCTGCCTCTGCTCCGTGCTCGCCAATGCCGATGTCGAGGCCGTCGGCGAGTGCCACGATCCGGGCGTAGAGCGGGATCGCCTCGCCGATCAGGCCCATCGGCAGTCCGCGGCCGTCCCATCGCTCGTGGAGCGCCATGACGGTGACGGCAACCTCCGGACCGAAGCCGGCTCGCGTGGCGAACTGTGCCCCGCGACGGACGCGCAGGTGCTCAGCGGCGCGACGCTCGTCATCTGTGCCGCGGGCCACGGGCATCAGGCGCCGCATCATGGCCGGGCGGGCGGAGCTCGGGTCGGCGTCCGAGACACTGCCCGCGTCGTGCATCAACACGGCGTAGAAGAGTCCCAGGCGATCACGATCGGAGATGCTCATCGCCTCGGCCAGACGCATCGCCAGGAAACACGTGCGAACCGCGTGGCCTGCCTCATGACCGGCCAGCTTGTCGAGCGCCGGCGTCATCTCCAGCAGGAGATCGGCAACGCGGATCGCGTGCCGTGGATATGCGTTGCGCGCCGTTGCTTCGGCTCTCATGCAGCCCAGTCTCGGGGGCCTGACGCTGAGCGGGAATGGCCCCAAGGTACCCCTGGGTACCGCCCCTCAGACCCTGAGTTGTTCCTCGATCGCGGCCAGGCTCGGCATTCCGTCGCGTGCGCCGGAGGACGTCACGCTGAGCCCCGCCGCGCGGTTCGCCGCCTCGGCGGCGTCCTTCAGGTCGTGCCCGCTCGCCAGCCACGCCGCGAGGACGCCAGAGAAGGTGTCGCCGGCCCCGGTCGCGTCGACCGCGTCGACCACCCGAGCCGGGAGCGCGTGCCGTTGCGCCCCCTGGGCCAGTAACGCTCCCTGCGCGCCGAGCGTGACGACCACGGCGGCTGCCCCGGCAGCGATCAGCACAGAGACGGCGGTCTCGAGGTCCACCGCGCCGGTCATCGCGAGCAGCTCGTCGGCGTTGGGCGTGAGGATGACGCCGGCCCCCACCAGCCCCGGCGGGAGCGGTTGCGCGGGAGCCGGGTTGACAACCGCCTGAAGGCCGATGCGCCCGGCTGCCTGCACGGCGCTGACCACCGCCGGCATCGGGACCTCGAAGCAGGTGAGGAGGACGCCCGGGCCCGCGGGCAGACTCGAAAGCGAGGCGTCATCGGCCGAAAGGAGCGCATTCGCGCCAGGGGCGACGACGATCTGGTTCTCGCCATCTGGAGCCACCGCGATGATCGCGACGCCGGTGGGCGCGTCCACCCGCCTTACGGCCGAGACATCGACGCCGTCCGCTTCCAGGGCGGCCAGGGACTCCTCACCGTCCGCGTCCGCGCCTACCGCTCCGACAAGCGCCACTGATGCCCCGGCCCGGGCAGCAGCGACCGCCTGGTTGGCTCCCTTCCCTCCGAGGTGTCGCGCGAACGTTCCGTCGGTGATCGTCTCGCCCGGCCGAGGCAGGCGCGCCGCGGTCACCACCAGGTCCACGTTGATCGAGCCGATCACGACCACTCGGCCCATGTCAGGCGGCCGCGGCCAGTGCGCCGGGGAGGGCAGCCGCCAGGCGCTCGAACTGCTCGAGGTCGTTGTAAGCCGCCGCCGAGATGCGTACGAGACGCCGCCACGGCCCGTCACCTGGCCGCTGTGGCCACGGCGTGACCATCACCTGCATCGCGAGGCCGGCCAGGTGGTCGTGGACCGGGTCGTCGTAGAGGTCGATGCCCTGCACCGTGCCAGGGCGGCTTGCAATAGGGAGCGGCACGGACGCCATCGTGCCGATCATCTCGTCGGGGGCGGGCGGATCGATGAGCAGCGCAGCGACGAGGCGGTCGCGACCCGCGAGCGCAAGGTCGTGGTTCCTCGCTCGAAGGGCGGCCCAGCCGCCGGGCATGAGCTCCTCGCCGAACCGGATCGCATCGACCACCGACAGGTAGGCCGATGGGTCGGCCGTGCCCGTCCAGTCGAATTCCACCCGAAACCGGCTCCGGTCGGTGCGGGTGGAGTTGGCGCCATGGCTAATGGACAGTGGACGGATCGCCGCCTGGTGGTCCGGCCGCACCCAGATGAAGCCGGATCCCTTCGGGGCGCAGACCCACTTGTGCAGGTTGGCCGTGTAGTACGTCGCCCCGATCGAGGGGACATCCAGCTCCACCTGCCCCGGCGCGTGCGCGCCATCGACGAGCGTCTCGACGCCGCGCTCAGTCAGCTCGGCCACGACGCGCTGGATCGGGAAGACGAGTGCCGTGGCCGAGGTGACGTGGTCGAGTACCGCCAGTCGGGTGCGCGACGTCACCGCCGCAAGGATGCCCTCCATCACCGCCTCGGGAGTGGCGCCGGGGAAGGCGATCGGCGCGATCACCACGCGAGCCCCATCGCGCTGCGCGGCGAACTCCATGGCGTTCTTGGCGGCGTTGTACGCGTGGTCGGTGGTCAGCAGCTCGTCTCCCGGGCGGAACTCCAGCGAACGCAGCATCGTGTTCGTGCCGGCGGTCGCGTTGGGCACGAAGGCGAGGTCGTCGGGATCGGCACCCACGAACGCTCCCAGTGCGGTGCGCGCCCGATCCAGGGCAGGTTCGAGCTCGTGGGAGAAGAAGCGGACGGGCTCGGCCTCCATCCTTTCGCGCCACGCCTGCTGTGCGGCCAGCACCGGTCGCGGGGCGGCGCCGAAGGAGCCGTGATTGAGGAAGGCGATGGCCGGATCCAGGGTCCAGTGCTCGGCGAACTCGGACGGCATCGCGGGCTATCGTAGACCGATGTCCGAGGCCCACGCCCCGCTGCCCCGGCCCACCGCGGTCATCTTCGACCTCGATGGAACGCTGGTCGATACGGTGGAGGCCCGCATCGGCGCGTGGCTCGCCGTCTTCCGCGAGGAAGGGATCCGGGCGGATCGCGGGCAGGTGGCCGCGCTGATCGGGGCCGACGGCCGGCACCTCGCCCGGGAGGTAGCGGAGGCTGCCGGCATCACGCTCGCCCCGGGGCGCGACGAGCGGATCGATGCCCGCTGCGGCGAGCTCTTCGCCGAGCTCAATTCCCGGCCGAGGGCGCTGCCGGGCGTGGCCGCTGCGCTCGGACGGATCGAGGCCGCCGGCGTACCGTGGGCGATCGCCACTTCCAGCCGGCGAGAGCAGGTCGCGTCCTCGGTCGAGGCACTCGGTCTGGCGCGCATGCCACTCATCGTCGATGGGAGCCATGTCGAACATGCCAAGCCAGCGCCAGACCTCCTCCTCCTGGCGGCGAAGGAGCTGGATGCCGATCCGGCCACTGCCTGGTACGTGGGAGATGCCACCTGGGACATGTGGGCCGCCTCCGCGGCGGGGATGGTGCCGATCGGCGTGACCAGCGGGGCAGTGGACGCGGCAACCCTTCGGGCAGCGGGTGCGCGATGGGTGATCGCCTCGCTCGCCGAGCTGGAGGTCTGAGCGCAGGTGCCGCTCGAGAAGTATCGGTCCAAGCGCGACTTCGCCAAGACGCCGGAGCCTGACCCAGGGCCGGTGGGCGACGGGAGCGGACGCTACGTGGTGCAGCGCCATCGGGCCAGCCGCCTCCACTACGACCTGCGGCTCGAGATCGGGGGCGTCCTCGTCAGCTGGGCTGTCCCGCGCGGGCCGACCCTGGACCCTGACGAGCGACGCATGGCGATGCGCACCGAGGACCACCCGATCGAGTACCTCGAGTTCGAGGCAACGATTCCACGCGGCGAATATGGCGCCGGGGACATGATCGTGTGGGATTGGGGCACCTTCGTACCCGAAGAGACCGATGACCCGGAGGCCGCCCTCAAGGCGGGCGAGCTCAAGTTCCGGGCAGAGGGAGAACGGCTCCGCGGCCGATTCACGATCGTGCAGACCGGCGGCAAGCGGGATGCATTCGGCCGCAAGTCCGAGCCGGCGCAGTGGCTGCTGATCCACAAGCGCGACGACGCCGCGGTCGCGGGCTGGGATGCCGAGGAGCACCCCACCAGTGTCAAGACCGGCCGGACCAACGACGAGGTCGCGGCCGGAGCCGAGCCGCGATTCGTGGCACCACCGCCCAGCCTGGAGCCGGAGCCGGACCTCTCCGCCGCGCGACCCGCGGCGCTCCCCGATTTCATCAAGCCGATGCTGGCCACCTTGACCGAGGGGGCCTTCGACGATCCGGATTGGCTGTACGAGATCAAGTGGGACGGCTATCGGGTCGAGGCGGTGGTGCATCCGAAGGGAGTCAGGCTCTACACGCGGAACCGCATCGACGCCGCGACCTACTTCCCCGACCTGGCGGGACCGGCCGACTGGATCACCGCCCGCGAGGCGATCGTCGATGGTGAGGTGGTGGCATTCGATCCCGACGGCAAGCCCGACTTCTCGGCGCTCCAGGACCGGACCGGGCTGCGCGGCCTCGAGGCAGCCACCGGGCGGCGCTCGCCGGACGGCCCGCGGCTGACGGCCGATGAACGGCGCGCGATCCCGCTCGCCTACATGGTCTTCGACCTCCTGCATCTCGACGGGAGCTCGCTCCTCGACGTCCCGCTCGAGGAGCGAAAGCGCCTCCTGCGCCGCGTGATCCGGCCGCACCCCATGGTCCGCTATGCCGCGCACGTGGTGGGCGAGGGAGACGCCTTCGTTCGGGCAGCTGCGGAGCGAGGGCTGGAGGGGGTCGTCGCCAAGCGCCGCGCGAGCCGCTACGAACCCGGAAAGCGCTCCGGTGACTGGTTGAAGATCAAGCTGCGACGGGAGCAGGAGATGGTCGTCGCCGGGTGGCTGCCGGGAAAGGGGAGCGCCGGCGAGCTCGGGTCACTGATCGTGGCCGTGAACGTCGATGGCCGGCTGCGGCACGCCGGCCAGGTGGGCAGCGGCTTTTCGGCAACGATGCGCCGCCAGCTCCTCGACGCCCTCAAGCCGCTGCGGCGCGAAGACTCGCCACTCGACCCGGTGCCGCGCCTCCCGTCGCCACGCTGGGTAGAACCACGTGTCGTGATTCGAGCCGAGTTCGCAGAATGGACGACCGATGGACTGCTGCGCCAGGCCGCCTTCAAGGGCATCGAGGTGGGGAAGGAGCCGAGCGCGGTCGTCCGCGAAGAGGCGCTGCCGTTGGCTCGCGTGGCGGCGCGGGCGCCCGGCACCGCACGCGGCAAGCGAGGCGAGACCGTGAGCGCGAACCTGGTGGCCGCCACCCAGGCCGAGCTGTCAGCCCTCGACAGGATGGAGCGCGACGGTATGTGGCAGGTCGCGGGCCATGAGCTTCGCGTCACGAACCTGGGAAAGGTCCTCTTCCCCGCGGAGGACGACCATCCGGCGTTCACGAAGCGCGACCTCATTCGCCACTACGTCACCGCCGGCCCGATCCTCGTGCCGCACCTCGCAGGTCGCGGGTTGAACCTGCAGCGGTTCCCCGACGGGATCGGTAAGGCCGGCTTCTGGCAGAAGGACCTGCCCGGTCATGCGCCGAGCTGGATCGCCCGCTGGACCTACACCGGCAGCGAGGGGGCCAAGGACTACGTGGTCGTGGATCGGGTCGCCACCCTCGCCTGGCTCGCGCAAGAGGGCGCTATCGAACTGCACCCGTGGACGTCACGAACGAAGGCGCCGGATCGGCCCACCTTTGCGCTCATCGACATCGACCCGGGGACGCATACGACCTTCGAGGAGATCCTCGTGCTCGCCCGGCTCTTCAGGACCGCCCTCCAGCATCTCGGAGTCATCGGCCTGCCAAAGGTGAGCGGCAAGCGTGGTGTCCAGATCTGGGTGCCGGTGGAGGCGAGTTACAGCTTCGAGCAGACCCGCGACTGGGTGGAGCAGCTGTCACGGGCGGTGGGCCAGATGGTTCCGGAGCTCGTCAGCTGGGAGTGGTCGAGGCGCGACCGGGCCGGCAGGGCTCGGCTCGACTTCACCCAGAACGCGATTAACCGAACGCTGGTGGCGCCCTATTCGGCGCGACCATCGCCGGGGGCCCCGGTCTCAGCGCCCATCACGTGGGACGAGCTGGACGATCCCGACCTCGCGCCCGACCGTTGGACGATCGCCTCGCTGCCGGCGCGGCTCAAGGCCGTCGGCGATCTGTTCGCCCCCGCCCTCAGCGAGGCACAGAAGCTGCCGCCCCTGTGACCGGCATGGAAAAGCCGCGGGTGGAGCGCCGAGCCTGGGAGTCACAGGAGCGGAGCCGCCCGCGGCGAAATGCGAACGAATGCGAAAGGGCGGAGCTAGCTGGGCCAGCCGCCGCCGGTGTGTGCGCTGCGCATATGCGCCTCCCTCAGGCGGCCGTCTCGCATGATTCGTGACCGCATGGAGAAGGTCGTATCCGGAGGTCGCCCCTTCAATCACCCATCGGTACCGGCGTCGCAACGGCGGGGGAGTACTTCCGGGGGAGGGGGTGAGTCAAATGGGACTTGCCAAGGGTCGGTATACTCCCGTCAATGCCGCGTACCCGACTGCCTACCGAGAGCACGACGCATGACAGCGCGCTCGCTCAGCAGATCGGCGCACGCATCCGCGATGCTCGCAAGCGGAGCGGTCTGACCCAGCAGCAGCTGGCCGGCGATCGCTACACCAAGGCCTATGTGAGTGCGCTCGAGACGGGCATCGCCCGCCCCTCGATGGTGGCGCTCAGCTACCTCGCCGAGCGGCTTTCCCTGCCGCCCGGTCATTTCCTCGACGAGCAGAATCCGACCTGGAGCCGACTGGCGGTGGACATGACCCTGGCCGCCGGCGACTGGCAGGCGGCCGCGGATGGCTATGCCTCGCTCCTCGACCTCCCTCTCGACGACCTCGGCCGTGCGGAGGTGCTGCGCGGCCGGGCCGAGGCACTCGCGCGGCTCGACAAGGGCAAGGACACCGTGACTGCGGCGGCGGAAGCCGCACGCCTCTTCAGCTCGGTGGGACGCGTCTCCGACGAGGCGCTCGCGCGCTACTGGCTTGCGTATGGCCTCTACCTCTCGGACCAGGATGCCGATGCTCAGAGCCTCCTCACGTCGCTCCTTGAACGCGTTCGCGCCGGGCTCAAGGTCGAGCCTGACTTCGAGATGCGACTCCTCATGGCACTGGCGGCGGTGGCGTCGCGTGGAGGTGACTACTCGCGCTCGCTGACCTACCTCGAGACGGCGCGTGGCCTCGCGGAGGACCTCGACGACCGACGCCGGGCGATGTTCCTCTTCAACCTGGCGATCAGCTATCAGGAGACTGGCGATCTGGAGGCGGCAATCAGGACCGGCACGCAGGGGCTTGCCCTCCTCCGGTCGGCGGGTGCGGTCTTCGAATCCGCACAGATCGAGAACACCCTGGCCATCGCCTACCTGTCGAGCGGCAACATCGAGCGGGCCGCCGAGCTCGCCGACGAAGCGCGTTCTGCGTTCGAGGAGGTCGGGGACGACCGATTCCTGTGCGCGGTGCTCGACACCGATGCGCAAGTGGCCTTGGCGCAGGGTCGATTCGAGGATGCGACACGCACGGCGCGCCGGGCGATCGAGATGGCGCGAGCGACGGGCAATCGGGGTGTCGAGCTGACCGCGATGCTGACGCAGGCGCGCGCGCTCCGTGCTAGTGACGACGCCGGGGCGGCGGAAGAGCGATACGAGGCGGCGGCCGAGTTGGCGCGCGCCGGGCACTCTGCGGGCCGGACCCGAGAGGTCCTGCGAGAGTGGGCCGAGCTGCGCGCTACCACGGGCGATCACCGCGGGGCGTACGAATTGACACGCGAGGCACTTTCGGTCAAATAACCGTTGACATGTGTGGTCCAGTGCAGTTAGGCTGCACGCAGGGAGTTGGTCTGGGTACCCGCCAGGTGCGACGCCGGCGCGGGACCAACTCCGAGCCGGGGGAATCGGGATCGGAGATCGGGCACAGCTCCGATCCCAATGCCCCGCGAAATCACGACGCCACCGGTGTCTCCACCAGCGTGAAGCGTCCAGCCGCGAAGGGATCGCCTGCCCCGGGCAGGTAGATCCGCATC
>DATJIJ010000015.1:0-3148 GCA_035493355.1 Candidatus Methylomirabilota bacterium | reverse complement strand
GAAGAGGTTCTCGGCGCTTCCCTCGCTGACGTGGCCCTCCTGGGTCAGCATCAGCGCCTCGTCGTAGCCGTTCATCTGGGCCTCGCTCTTGGCGAAGGCGCCGTTCACGTACGAGCCGGTGATCTTGCTGCGGGCCGGGATGGCGTTGTCATCGGTCCGTCGCCAGGTGCTGACCTGGGCGCGGATCCCCGCCTCGGTGTCGATGTACTTGCCGAACGGAACGGCGAAGATGGTGATGTCCGAGTCGAGGTTGTGGAGCCTGACGCCGATCGTCTCGCTTGACTTGTAGACGATCGGACGGATGTAGGCGTCCTCCCGGAACCCATCTCGCCGAAGGAGCTCGACGGTGATCCCGACGAGCTCCTCAGGGCTGTGCCGCAGCTCGAGCTGAAGGAGCTTCGCGGACCGATGGATTCGCCTGAAGTGGGGCAGCAGGTCAAGCCCGTAGAGCTGCTCCTGCTCCCCGTTCCAGTAGCAGCGGACCCCCTCGAAGACGGCCGTCCCGTAGTTGAAGGCGTGGGTCATGACGCTGATCTTGGCGTCGGCCAGGGGCACGAAGTCCCCGTGGAAGAAGGCCCACAGACCAGCCGTCGGGTCAGCCTCGGCGGTGGCCGTGGTGGTTCCCTGCTTCAGCAACGTAACCTCCTCAGCAGCCGGGCGGGGCCTCGAAGGGCCCCTGCCTTTCGGCGCGGCCAGTATACGGCGCCCCGCGGTGCGCTTCGGCGTTGCGGGCTTCGGCAGGGTCAATGCGCGCCGGCCGTCCCGACGGGGAGGAGGAGCGCCGCGAGCACGTAGACGGCATAGATCGGCCCGCCGATCAGGAGCGACGCGGCGTGGAGCCGGCCACGCCGCAGCATCAGTCCGAAGATGAGCAGGGTCGACAGGAAGGCGGCGCCCGCCGACGCGAAGGCGAGCGCGCTGCTCGCCTTGAAGGTCCACTCCGTGAAGAGGATGCCGAGCACGGTGGGGAGGCAGCTCTGGAAGACCATCGCTCCGCTGATGTTGCCCATCGCCAGCGTGTCCTTGCCGGACCGGACCCAGATCACGCTGTTGAACTTCTCCGGGAGCTCCGTTGCGATCGGCGCGATCACGAGCGCCAGGATCCGTGGATCGAGCCCGATCACGCTCGAGAGGTGCTCGACCGCCCCGACGAAGACCTGCGCGCCGATGATGATCAATGCGAGCGCGCCGATCACCTGGGCCACGATGATCCGGATGCGCGGGACCTCCTCGCCGGCCGACTCGCCGGCCAGGACGTCGAGGTCGACCATCCGCACCGGCAGCCGGTCCGCCAGCCGCGTCAGGTGCAGCTGGTTGAGGTCGGCCCCCTCCCCCTCCTCGGGCGGATCCGTGAAGTGGGCGCGAACGTAGACGGCGTAGAGGACGACGAGGACCGCAGCCACCGCCCAGCGACCGATGCGGAAGTCCGCCGGCAGGAAGGCAGTCGCGATCGCGATCGTGTAGGCCACCAGGAAGAAGACCACGTCGCGTCCGAGGACTCGCACGTTGACCGCCATCTCGGTCCCCCGCCGCCCCCGCCGCGAGAAGATGACGATCGCCAGCCCCGTCACGAACATGGCCAGCGTCGAGAGCATGAACGGGGCACCCAGGATGGCGCCGACGCCGATCTCGGCCGAGTTCGGCGATCCACCGCCGAAGATCGTCGGCCCCACGATGGCGATCACCGGGATCAGCGTTTCGGGCATCGCCGTCGCCACGGCGGCCAGGACACTGCCGACCGCCCCCTCGGCGAGGTTCAGCCGATGGCCGAACCACTCGATCCCGTTGGTGAACAGCTCGGCGCCAAGAAGGATGACCGCCAGGGCCACCAGGAGCAGGAGGACGTCCATGGCGTCAGCCTCTCAACCGAGGCTCGCTCAGGGGCGCAGGTGCTGGGGCGCCACCGGCAGCAGGGCGACGTGGCGGGCCCGCTTGAGCGCCACGGTCAGCATCCGCTGATGGCGTGCGCAGGTGCCCGTCTTGCGGCGCGGCTCGATCTTCGCCCGCTCGGAAAGGTAGCGGCGGAGGCGGTTGACCTCCTTGTAGTCGATCGCCTCGGCCTTGTCGACGCAGAAGTTGCAGACCTTGCGCCGTCGTCGATCTCGGTAGTAATCCGCCGTCTCGCGGCGGGAACGTGGGCTAGCCATGTGTCAGTTCGCTTCCTCTCGGGTCGTCAGTTCAAAACGGGATGTCATCGACGTCGATCGCCTCGACCTCAGCCGCCGGCTTCGCGTCAGCGCCGCGCGGGCGGGCAGCCGGGGGTGCGTCCATGCCCCCCTCGCCGAACCCACCACCAAAGTTGCCGCCACCCTCACCGGGCTCCCGGCGCTCGAGCGACTGGACCCGGGCGAAGCGAATCTCGAGCGAGGTGCGCTTCTGTCCGTCCTTCCCCTCCCACTCGCGGGCGCGCAGGGCGCCCTCGGCGAAGACCTTGTGTCCCTTGCGCAGGCGCTCGGCAGCCCGCTCGGCGGCCTGCTCCCACAGCTCGACGCGGAACCACTGGGTCTCCTCGACCCACTCGCCGTCGGCTCCCTTGGATCGGTCGTTGACGGCCACTCGCAGCTCGGCGACCGCCTTCCCGCCGGGGGTGTAGCGAAGCTCGGGATCCGCCCCCAGGTTGCCGATGATCATCATCTTGTTCAGGGTCATGGTCTCGTCTCCTCCGACCGCCTGGCGTTACGCCTCGGCGGCAACCTCTTCCTCATCGCCAACATCATCCGGGAGGTCGTCGACGACGAGGCCGTCCACCTCGTCGATCGCCGGCGGGATCGTGTCATCGGCATCCAGCATGTCGTCATCGGCTCGTCCGAGCGCCTTCTCCTCCAGCACCGTCACGAGGTGGCGGAGGATCTCCTCGGTGATGAGGATCCCACGCTCGATGCCGCGCACCTCGGCGGGGGCGATATCGAAGTGGATCAGGAAGTAGCTGGCCTCGCGGAAGTGCTTGATGTCGTAGGCAAGGCGACGCTTGCCCCAAGGCGAGACCTTCGTGAGCGACCCGCCGGCATTGACGATGGCGCGGGTCACCTTCTCGACCGCCGCCTGGAGCTTGTCGTCCTCCAGGTCCGGCCGGAACAGGAGCATCAGTTCGTAACGGCGCATTGGCCGATCTCCTCCTCTCTCTGGGCTTGCGGCACCTCGGGCTTGC
>DATJIJ010000014.1:0-47182 GCA_035493355.1 Candidatus Methylomirabilota bacterium | reverse complement strand
GGACGTCCGACGGCTGCTGCCCATGGACCGATGCATCGACCTCATGGCCGATGCGCTCGGCGGGCTGGCACGCGGCGAGGCCATGAACCCGCTCCGCGCCGGATACCGACTGCCAAGCGGCAAGGGGCTCATCGCCGCGATGCCGGGGGCGCTGGGATACGGTCCGTTCGGGGCGAAGCTGATCTCAGTCTTCCCGGGCAATCGCGAGGTCGGGCTCGAGTCACACCAGGGGCTGATCGTGCTTTTCGACGGTGAGCACGGCGCCCCGACCGCGATCGTCGACGCAGCGGCGGTGACCGAGATCCGCACAGCCGCAGTCAGCGGCGTCGCCACGCGAACGCTCGCACGGGAGGATGCCCACGACCTCGCCATCCTTGGCTCGGGAACCCAGGCACTCAGCCACCTGGAGGCGATCCTGGCCGTGCGACCGCTGACTCGCATCCGCGCGTGGAGCCCGACCCGTACCCGGCTGGAGGCGTTCGCGAGCCTGGCGTCCGAGCACGGCAAGGTGGGGATGGCCGCGTCGGCGCGAGAGGCGGTCGAGGGCGCGGACATCGTCTGCACGGTGACCGCATCCGCCGACCCCGTTCTCCTGGGCGAATGGCTGAGCGACGGCGCACACGTCAACGCCGTCGGATCCAGTGTTGCGAGTGCGCGCGAGCTCGACGCGGAGGCTGTCCGCCGCTCGCGGTTCTTCGTCGACCGGCGCGAGTCGGCAGTCAACGAATCCGGGGACCTGCTCTTCGCCATCCGCGAAGGCGTCGTGGACGCCTCGCACGTCGTCGGCGAGCTCGGAGAGGTTCTCATCGGCACGACGGAAGGTCGCCAGACCGCCGATCAGATCACCGTCTTCGAGTCGCTCGGGCTGGCCGTCGAGGACCTCGCGGCGGCCGCATTCGTGGTGGAGCAGGCTCGAATCCAGGACATGGGCTCCGTGCTCGAGCTCTAGCCAGGGCCGATGCAGCAGCACCCGACCCTCCCCTTCCCGATACCGCTCGCCGATATTCGCGCCGCGCGCCAGCGCATCGCTGGAACCGCCATCCGGACCCCGTTGCTCCGGCTCGACGTGGACGGCGTCGAGCTCTACGTGAAGCTCGAGAACCTCCAGCCCATCGGCTCGTTCAAGGTCCGCGGCGCGAGCAACGCGATGGCGCTGGCCGACCCGGCGACGCTGCGCGACGGCGTGTACACCGCCTCGGCGGGCAACATGGCGCAGGGCGTGGCCTGGGCCGCCAGCCGCCTCGGCATCCCGTGCGGGGTCGTTGTCCCGGACCATGCCCCACGGGCCAAGCTGGATGCCATCGAGCGGCTTGGCGCCCGGATCGTGCCCGTCACCTTCGATCGCTGGCTGCAGGTCCTCGAGGACCGCGGCTATCCAGGAATGTCGGGCCTCTTCATCCATCCATTCGCGGATCCGGCGGTCATCGCCGGGAACGCGACCATCGGGCTCGAGGTCCTGGAGGACCTGCCCGACGTTACGGCGGTGATCGCTCCGTACGGAGGAGGGGGGCTTTCAGCAGGGATCGCGTCCGCCATCAAGGGCACGGCGCCGGGCGTGAAGGTCTTCGCCGCAGAGGCCGAGACCGCTGCACCACTCGCGGCTGCGCTCGAGGCCGGACGGCCAGTGGAGGTCGACTACGCGCCCAGCTGGGTCGATGGCATGGGCAGCAGGTTCGTCTTCGCCGAGATGTGGCAAATGGTCTCAACCCTGGTAGATGGCTCCATCGTCGTGACGCTCGACCAGATCGCCGACGCCGTCCGCCTGCTGGTCAGCCGCGCGCGGGTCGTGGCCGAGGGCGCTGGCGCGGCGTCGGTCTCAGCCGCGCTGACGGGCCGCGCGGGGGTTGGACCGATCGTGGCGGTTGTGTCCGGCGGAAACCTGGATGCGACGACCCTCGCGAACATCCTGCTTGGCTCAAGCGACCTGGCCTGACCCCGCGCGGAAGCGAGGGTCTCCTCAGTCCTTGGGCCGCACCGACTTGAAGAGCTCGTGGTACTTGCCGCGAAGCATTTCGATCTCGACCGCCGTTCGTGCGTGCTCAGGGCTGCCCGGCTTCAGTTCCGCGAGCTCGCGCTCCGCGGCACGCCACTGACGAAGCACGCTGCCAACGGTGAAGACGCTCGGTGGCGCCTCCGGCGCGCCCTCCACCTGCCAGAGACGGGCACGGAATCCCGATCCGGTGGCTTCGATCGCGTACGAGACGCGAATCGTCGAGCCGTCGGCACGCTTCAGGCCGGCAGTCCCGATCAGTGGGCGCGCACCGTCCGACTCCCATTCCGCCCGAAATGCCGCCTGCTCGGACTCGCTGGTGGGACGGATGGCGAACCGATCCGCCGGCGAGGCTCGCAGCTCGTCGAGCGTGAGGCCCAATAGCCGGAGCGCGGACTCGTTGGCGTGAACGTATCGCCCGCTCGCGTCGATATTGATCACGGCCTCGCCCGCCGCAGGGCTGGGCACAGGTTCGGGCCAGCCGCTGATGTTCGCCAGGTCGAGGTCGGGAGGGTCCTGCCGGTCGTTTACGGTCATCTCACCGCATCTCTGTCTCGGGCCGATACGGGGCCGCCCGCCGGAGGATGCCACGATCGCACATATGTCGTCTGTATGCTTCCGGACAGACACCAATGAGAGGATCGAGACCGATGCGGAGTCAACCCGACGGTCAACCTCCAAGCCTCGACCCGCGCGCCAACCACGTCCTGCGTGCGCTGGCGGATGACGAGTTCGAGCGCATCCGCACAGCCCTCGAGCCGGTGCGGCTGCCCCGATCCGCCGAGCTCGAAGTGATGAACGAGGAGATCGAGTTCGTCTACTTTCCGACGAGCGGCGTCGCGTCGATCGTTGCCATCGACGAAAGCGGCGACTCGGTCGACACCGTGATGATCGGGCGGGAGGGCATGACGGGCTTGCCGGTGTTCCTGGGGACGCGGCAGTCCCCAGTTCGCACGATCGTCCAGGTGCCGATGATCGGCGTGCGCATGCGGGCCGATCTGCTGCGGAGGGAGCTGACGTACGGCGGGACCCTGGTCCGGCTCCTGCAACGGCATACCCAGGTGATGATCGTGACGATGGTGCAGCTGATCCTCTGCAATCGAATGCACCGCCTCGACCAGCGCGCGGCCCGGTGGCTGCTCCAGGTTGACGAGCGCGTGGACGAGAAACCGTTTCGGGTGACCCAGGAGTTCCTGGCCCAGATGATCGGCGTGCAGCGGCCGGGCCTATCGATCGTGATGCGGCAATTCAAGGATGCTGGGCTGGTGCACTACTCCCGGGGGCAGATCAGCATTGCTGACCACGATGGCCTCGCGGAGCGCTCGTGCGGGTGCATCAAGATCATCGCCGCCGAGGCGGATCGCCTCCGCGAGCTCGAGCGAGCGGTGGCCGCCGCCAGCTGAAAGACACCTCCGCCAGAAACCAAAACGTACAGTTCCGCCTTTGCGGGTGTACAACTATCTTTCATTGCGCCGCTGGGCGGCGTTCCTGCTCCATCTGGCCGAGGATTCGCGCGGTCGGAACAAGTCCTTGCGCGGCGGGGAGGCCGCGCCGGGGGCACTCGCGAGTCGTCGTCAGCGTCGCAGGAAGGAAGTCGTCCCATGGCAGCGTCGTCCCGAGGGGGGCGATCCACCGCCCGCAAGCGGGATGTCCTTAGTGATGCTCCCGACCGGGAGGTCCATCATCTACCGAGCGCCGCCGACGAGGAGACCAGCGAGGAGTCGGCCCGCTACCGGGGACTGCTCGAGGCAGCCCCCGACGCGATGGTGGTGGTCAACCAGGCCGGTGAGATCGTGCTGCTCAACGTCCAGGCCGAGAAGCAGTTCGGATACAGCCGTGATGAGCTGGTCGGCCAGCAGGTCAGCAACATCATCCCGGAGGGCTTCGCCGAGCGGCTGATCGCCGACGACCTGCGCTCGGCGGCCGATGCACTTGCCCAGCAGATCGGCACCGGAATCGAGCTGGTCGCCCGCCGCAGGGACGGCAGCGAGTTCCCGATCGAAATCATGCTGAGCCCGCTCGAGAGCGCCGAAGGGATCCTGGTCACCGCGGCCATCCGCAACATCAGCAAGCGCAAGGCGGCAGAGAACCAGCTGTTGCAGGCGCAGAAGCTCGAATCGATCGGGCGGCTCGCGGGAGGCATCGCCCACGACTTCAACAACATGCTCTTTGCGATCCGCGGCTACGCCGAGCTCCTGACCGATGACCTGGCGACCGCGAATCGCGCCAGTTTCGACCCCGACAGTGCGCTGGTCAGCGTCAAGGCGATCAGCGACGCCGCGGAGCGCGCCGCCGTGCTGACGGCGCAGCTGCTCACATTCAGCCGCCAGCAGGTCGTGAGCCCGACCGTGCTGGATGTGAACGTGGCGGTGACGGCGATCGAGCCGATGCTGAACCAGCTCATCGGCGAGAACGTGAAACTCATCCTGAAGCTCGACCCCGCCGCCGGCCACATCCGCGCCGATCCGGGCCAGATCGGCCAGATCATCGTGAACCTCGTGGTGAATGCCCGCGACGCGATGCCGGGCGGGGGTGCGGTGACGATCGAAAGCGGCAACGTGACCTTCGACGAGCGCTACACGATGGAGCATTTCGAAGTGGCCCCCGGCGCGTACGTCGTCCTCTCCGTCAGTGACAACGGGGAGGGCATGGACCAGGCGACGCGAGAGCACATCTTCGAGCCGTTCTTCACGACCAAGGACGTCGGCAAGGGCACCGGGCTCGGACTGGCCACCGCATACGGCATCGTCCATCAGGCGGGGGGCCATGTCTGGCTCTATTCCGAGCCTGGGATCGGGTCAGCTTTCAAGCTGTACTTCCCCCGCGTCGACGCCGCGGTACAGCAGTCGGTGGTGCCTCCCGACAGCCCGGCAGTCGGAGTCGGGATCGCGCTGGTGGTGGAGGACGACCCTGCTGTGCGCGACATGACCACCCAGATGCTCCGGCGAGCGGGGTTTGAGGTGCTGGCGGTCGGGGACGGGGCAGAGGCACTCGCGGTCGCGCAGCGCGCCAAGCGGATCGACGTGCTGGTCACGGACGTCGTCATGCCCAGGCTCTCCGGCATCGACCTTGCCGAGCAGATGATGGAGGCGTACCCGACAATGGGGGTGGTCCTCCTCTCGGGCTACACGGCCGAGACGCTCGACCTCGAACGCGTTACCGCAGGCGGCGGCATGTTCATCTCGAAGCCGGTCTCGTCCAACCGCCTCATCCAGGCCGTCCAGCAGGCGATCGCATCCAGGCGATCACCGCCGAGAGCCGCATGATCGAGGATCCGCTCGGCCCAAACCCAATCCTCGTCGTCGACGACGATGAGACTTCCAGAAACCTGCTGACGTTCGCCCTGACGCGTGCCGGATTCGATGTCGTCGACGCATCGAGCGGGCAGGCGGCCATGGACCTGGTGGCGACCACCCCCGTCAGCCTGGTCGTGCTCGACATGGGGATGCCCGGCATGTCTGGCACGGAGGTCGTCGAGCAGCTTCGTTCCCGACCGGAAACGGTCACGCTGCCGGTGCTCCTGATGACCGGCTCCGGCGACTCGTTCAGCGTCATCAACGGCCTTGCCGCGGGCGCTGACGATTTCGTGCCCAAGCCGGTTCGCCTCGACGAGCTGGTCGCGCGAGTCAGTGCTCATCTGAGGCGCCAGTTGGCGTGGACGAGCGTGGTCGAACAGCGGTCGGCCGACCTGGCGCGGCAGCGGGCCCTCATCGCCAAGACGCTGCGCGGACTGCGGCCGGGAGACACCCCGGAGGCCACCGCTCAGGCCGTCTGCCGCCAGGTGCTCAACCTCTCCGGCGCGGCAGCGGCCCAGCTGTTCCTGTTTGAGCTGGACGGCCGAGCCGGGGCCATTGGCTTCGCCGTAGCGGGGCAGCCGGATCCGCCGCTGCGACGCCTCTCGCTGGACCGCACGCAGTGGTATCGCACGCGAGCAGAGAAGGGTCCTTGGATCGAATCGTGGTCGGCACAACCCGCGGACCCGGACTTCGAGTCCCTGACTGGGCTCGGACCTCACATGATGGCGTGCGCGCCGATGCGATCAGAAGGTGAGCTGATCGGGCTCTTCATCATCGACAGCCATGAGTCGGCCAATGAAGCTGAATTCACCGAGTCGCTGGCTGCGCTGGTCGAGTTCGCCGACCTCACCTCCGTTCTCATCGGCCGCGATGTCGCCCATCGAACCGAGGCGCGTCGCGCTCGATCGGAGATCAGGCGGATCATCGAGGAGGAGGCTTTTGCGCCGGTATTCCAGGGAATCGTTAATCTCGAGACGGATGCCGTCGTTGGCTACGAGGCACTCA
Organism: Candidatus Methylomirabilota bacterium; assembly: GCA_035493355.1. Lineage (GTDB taxonomy): Bacteria > Chloroflexota > Limnocylindria > QHBO01 > QHBO01 > CF-167. The sequence goes on along the minus strand of DATJIJ010000014.1, from coordinate 40,891 downwards.
CCCGCTTCGGGGACGGTGTCGGCCCCGACGTTCGGTTCAGAGAGGCCGCCGCCATCGGGATCGGTTCGGAGCTCGAGACGGCAACCTTGAGGGCAGCCACGTCGGCAGCGAGGGAGCTGCCGACCTCGGCGTGGTTGACCGTGAACGTCTCACCAGGTTTGATCACCGAGCACGACGCATTGCAGACCATCATCAATGACGTGGGCCGACCCGTTGTGCTGGAGGTGACCGAGCATGCCGAGATACCCGACTATGCGGCCTTCCGCGCGGCCGTCGCCAGCCTCGGCCCGGCGACCAGGCTTGCGGTCGATGACGCGGGTGCCGGCTTCGCGAGCCTCCGTCACATCCTCGAGCTGCGCCCTGCTTTCATCAAGCTCGACCGGTCGCTGGTGACGCATCTGGACTCAGATGAGGCGCGCCAGGCGATGATCGTCGGCCTGCGCCACTTCGCCCGCTCGACAGATAGCCGGCTCATCGCCGAGGGGATCGAGACCGACGCCGAGCTCAACATTCTCCGCACCCTGGGCGTGACCCTGGGCCAGGGCTATGTCCTCGGTCGCCCGGCGCCTGCCAGCGAAGCCTGAGCTAGCCGCTCGGCAGGGCCGGCTCGAAGACGACGCAGCAGTATCCCGGCTTCGGATCCAGCTTCGGCCGCAGCCCCGAGTTCCCAAGGGCGTCAGCCACGCCGTCGGCCCAGGCGAGGTTCATCCAACAGGTCAGCACTCGATGGCTATCGGCGAGGGCGTGGTACGGGCAATTGCGCAGGCAGACGGCCCCACTCGCGTCGTCCACCTCCGGTGCGTAGCCCGTGCCGCGCAGGAGCTCGAGGAGCGCGCTGATAAGCCGCTTCCGCGAGGGCCGAGGACCGGCAGAGCGCCTCGCTTCGAGGCCTACATGCGTGCCGAGCTCACGGGCCACGCCCGCGACGGCCTCGGCGCCCGACGGAGGATCGAGCCGGTCGAAGGCGGTCGCGAGGAGTTCTGCGGCAACGTCGTAGCGTCGTGAAGGGAATGAGACGGAGACGTCCCGTTCCGTGCGCTTATAGAGCTTGGCCGGCCGGCCCGCTCCCGGCCCGGTGCGACCGCCCCGGCGCCGATACTCGACCTCGAGGAGGCCCGCATCCAGCAAGCGATCCAGATGGTGCGCCGCCAGGTCCCGGCTCATGCCCAGCTCGGCGGCTGCTTCGTCCCGGCCGATCGGCTCGCGGCTGACGGTCACCAGCTCGTAGAGGCGCCGTCGATTCGGCTCGTCCAGGAGCGCGACTGCCTCAATCGGATCGGAAACCGTGCGCTTCTTCGTCATCGCCTGACTCTAACAGATACGTCGATTACCGCAAGACTTGACGGCGCGTCGCGGTTCTGTAACGCTAACCGCGGTTCCATTTAGAGACGCGCGAGCGGCGCGCAGAGAAGGAGATGCTCCATGACCACCACCACTACCACCGAACCGCTGCGGCTTGCTCTCCGCAAACTCTGGTCGGATCACGTCATTTGGACTCGCCAGTACATCGTCGCCGCCGTCGCCGGCACTCCCGACGCCGACGCAGCCGCGGGACGCCTCCTGAAGAACCAGGAGGACATCGGCAGCTCCATCGTCACGTACTACGGCCAGGCTGCCGGAGACGGCCTGACAGCCATCCTCAAGGAACACATCATGATCGCGGTCGACCTCGTGGCTGCCGCCAAGTCTGGCGATCAGGACGCGTTCGCGAAGCACGACGCACGCTGGACCGAGAATGCCAAGAAGATCGCCACCTTCCTCGCTGGTGCGAACCCCAACTGGCCGGAGAAGGACGTCCTTGACCTGCTCACGCTCCACCTGAAGCTCACCAAGGACGAGACGGTCGCGCGAATCAAGGGAGACTGGGCGGCCGACGTGACGGCCTTCGACGACATCTATACGGAGATCCTGGTTCTCGCCGATGCCCTCTGCAACGGCATCGTCGCCCAGTTCCCCGACCGGTTCGCCCGCGTTCCGGTCCCGGCATGACCCCCCTCGCCACGGCAGCGGCCGCGCCGGAAGTCGCGGTCCTGCCGATCGGGGCGGTGGGTCCGCCATTCGAAGGGCTGCTCGGCAGCGATGGCCACCGATATGGCTTTTCGAGCTTCGCCGATTCCGAGGTCCTGGTCCTGATCTTCGCCTCCAATCGCTGCCCAACGGTCAAGGCGTACGCCGACCGGATGAAGGCCGTACATTCGGAGTACGGGCGTCGAGGCGTGCAGCTCGTCGCGATCAACTCGAACAGCCCACACCTGTATCCCGATGAGAGCTACCCGCTGATGGTCGAGCGTGCAGCGCTCGACGGCTACACGTTTCCCTACCTCGCCGACCCCGAGCAGCGAGTGGCGAGGGCCTACGGCGCCGCCTGCACTTTCCACCTCTTCGTTCTCGACCGTGATCGCCGGCTCCGCTATCAAGGTCGGTTCGACGACGCGAGGCTCGAGGCGAACATCACGAGCCACGACCTGCGCGACGCGCTGGATGACATCCTGGACGGCCGAGAGGTCCGGACACCGGCGACACGACCGTTCGGCTGCAGCCTGGACTTCGTGTGAGCCGCCCTGCGATGCGCGCTGCGACGACTCCCATCTCCAGCCGGATGGGCATCGTAGTGGTTGCGATCGCCACCGCCTGGCTGGCGGCCATCGTCTCGCAGTTCACCGGCGAGGCGGTGCTGCTCCATCACCACACCCTCATCGAGCACGGGCCGCCGCTCTGGATTGCGGTGGGCCTGTTCCTGGTTGGGTGGCAGGTCATGCTCGCGGCCATGATGCTGCCTGCCAGCCTGCCGACCATCCAGATGGTGGACGCAGCGATCGGCCATCGAACCACCTTTCTCCTTGCGTTCGCGGCAATCTGGTCCATCTTCGGGCTGTTCGCGTTCGGCGGTGATTTCGTCCTTCACCACGTCGTGGACGCCACGCCATGGCTCGCCGCGAGACCGTGGTTGATCGAAGCTGGCGTCCTCGGCATGGCCGGCGCCTATCAGCTGTCGTCGTTCAAGCGCCGCAGCCTGGCCGCCTGCCGCCATCCAGTTGACCTCCTGGCGACCACAACGCATCGATCCCGTGCGTTCGACCTCGGCGTCGCCCATGCCCTGGACTGCCTCGGCAGCTCGTGGGCACTGATGCTCCTGATGTTCGCGGAGGGCTTTGCGAACCTGTGGTGGATGGCGGCACTGACCGGAGTGATGGCCTACGAGACCACGAGCCAACGCGGTCAGCGTGCTGCGTTGGCGGTCGGCGTCATCCTGCTGGCACTCTCGGTGGGCACCCTCGCCGCTCGCTAGCTGAGCACGCGTCCGCAAGCGTTGGTCAGCGGCTGACCTCGCAGCGGTTGCGACCACCGTACTTCGCACGGTAGAGCGCAGCATCGGCCCGCGAGACCCACGCCTCGTCGTCAACGGCCAGGTCCGCCTGACCGACCGTCGTGATCCCGATGGATACGGTGACCACGCCGTGCGGGGGATTGCCGGGGTTGCTCACGCCGAGCTGCTCGACACTGACTCGAATGCGCTCTCCGGCGGTCAGCGGATCGTCCAGGTCATTCAGGCGTACAGCCACGAGAAATTCCTCGCCGCCGTATCGATATGCCCGGTCCCCAGGACGGAGGGCCGCCGAGATGGCGTCCGCAGCCGCTCGGAGGACGCCATCGCCGGCGACGTGCCCTCGAGCGTCATTGATCGCCTTGAAGCGATCCAGATCCAGCATCAGGATTTCGTAGCGATCCCCCTGACGCTCGATTCGGGAGCGGATGACGTTGAGGTCTGAGGCCAGGCCCAATCGATTCCTCAACCCGGTGAGCTCGTCGGTCGTCGCCGACTGGGCCAGGAGCTGGTTCAGCCGATCGAGCCGCAAGTGGTCCCGCTGACCCAGACGATTGAGCGCGGTGATCCGCTGAATCTGCAAGAAGCTGGTGACCCGGGCGCGGACGTTCGACACGTGGCCAAACTGGCTGACCACCGTCGTCAGCAGCAGAAGCGCAAGCCCCTCGAAACGGTTCGTCACAAGGAGCGAGCCTGGCGGTGCCAATGCCGTTCCGACGAGGGTCATGCCGGCGTGCAGGGCCAGCCAGGCGACGTGAGTCCTCGTACCCCATGGCAGCACGAGGGCCACGACCATGGGCAGCACCAGTAGGTACCCGGCCACGATCGCCCCCATTTCGGGGCGAAGCATCCCGATGCCAACCGTGGCCAGATCGACGACCACCAGGATCGCGAACAGGATCGCCTCGGGGTATCGCCGCGCAAAGCCGGCGACCCCCACGTATCCGATGGTGGCGCAGACTGCCACGCCACCATTCAGGCCGACCACCAGCCCGGCTGACTGTGGATGGAGGGACGCCAGCAGCGCCGTGTTCATGACAGCAGCCCCGACGGCCAGGATCATTCCGTGCCGAGCGGCATCTCGCAGCCTGCGCCGCTGAGAAGCCCGGAAGCGTTGAGTGCCAGCTACCGCAAAGACGGAGGACCCGGCGTGAATGGCATTGGTCGGCGGCGGCGGGTTGGGGCTCTCCAGGAAATCACATCCCCGGAAGGGTGAACTCGCCCTCGGTGACGTCTGGCGACGGCGGCGGGCTGAACTCGACCGCCTCGTCGAAGTTGCTGAAGCTCAGCGTGGCGGTGATCGTCCCCATCGACTCGCTGTCGATGCCGGACGATACCTCCGTCAGCCACAGCTTCTCGCGGTCGAAGAGGAGGTTGATCTCGACTGCGTCGCCGAAGATCGATGCCGGATCAAGAGAAGCGACCGCACCGGCGTCGTCCATGAGCGAGGACGGCACGGAGATGCTCACCTGGTAGCACTGGCGATCGCCGCAGGCCACGTCGGCGAGCTTCTTGGTCACCACGCCATCGGTCGCGAGCGCTTCCTTGAGCTTGTCGACCATCTCCTGGACGCCCGCGGAGGCGGTCGGGATCGGCAGCGGACTGCCCATCATGTCGTTCGTCTGGTGCGACCACTTGGTGCCGCCCATGCTGGTCTTGATCCAGACGTCATCGCCGATGACGATCACATCGGCGGTGAGGCCCAGGAAGGCGGGCACCGCCAGGCTTGCCTTGACGTTCTTGGCGGGGATGTCGACATCGGCTTCGAGGCTCGTCGAGTCCAGTTTGAACGTCCCGCCGCCCTCGGGGACCTTGAAGGTCCCGTCGAGTGCGAGCGAAACGTGGAAGCTCTTCAGCTCCGCGGTGGCCTGGAGGCCCTGGGAGATGATGTCGACGGGATCGCTGATCGCCGGCGCGCTCTGGCAAGCGGCCAGGACGGCGAGCACGGCGACCAGGATTGGTGCGAATCTGCGGAGCACGGCCCCTCCTGAATGAATGAGTTCCTCAGCAGAATACGCGGTTCCACCGCGCACCAGCGTAGACCGATGGTCATGGCCCAGTCGCCGATTCAGCGGGTCGACTACCGTAGCGACATGCGCCGAGTCTCCGGTACGGGCTTCATCCCGGCATCGCCGGCCGAGGTCTATGCCTTCCTCGCCGAACCGACCAACCTGCCCAACTGGCAGGAGGGCGTCGTCTCTTCGGAGCGCACCTCGCCACCGCCAACGGTGACCGGCTCCACCGGCCGGGTGGTGATCGAGATGATGGGTCAGCGCGTCACTGCGGACACCACCATCCGGGAGGCGGTGCCGGGCCGCCGGCTCGTGATCGCGACCAGCGCCAGCGGCATGTCTGTGGTCGGCTCGCTCGACCTTGCCCCCGCCGAGGGCGGGACGCAGCTCACCTTCAGCTCCGAGGTCAAGGCGGAGAGCATCTTCATGGCTCCACTCGAGGGTCTCGTCGCCGGTATCGCCGAGCAGAACGCCGCCACGAGCCTCGCTCGCCTGGCGGCTGCGTTGGGCGCCGCCCCGAAGGCGTGAGAGCGTTCGTCAGCCCAGGAGCCGCTCTATTGAGTCGCCCCCTCGTCATCATCTTGATGACCGCCTTGGGAACGGGGTGCTCGCTCCTCGGTCTCGAGCGGCCCACCGTCGCGTGCCCCGATCCGGCGCTGTTGACGCAGGCGGAATGCGCGCAGGCCGTCGATGCGGCAAGGTTGGTGCTGCCGGCCGGCAAGCAGGACTTCACTCATGTCGACGTCGAAGCCCGCTGTCGACCCGACCCCAGGTGTCCGAACGGTGTTGCCACCATCATCCTCACGTTCGCCGGGTCGGGAGGGTCGCAGACGTTCGTCCGCGTATTCCGGGACACATGGCAGGCCGAGACATTTACCCCAACTCCCCCACCTGCCCCGGGGGGTCCAGGCTGATCGGCGTGGCGTAGCGCTGGGTCAGGTCTCGCGCCGGCGCCGGGAAACGGCGGCCACGAGGCCACCAACGATCAACACGATCCCCGAACCAACGGCGATTGGCGTCGAGCCGAGGGCGATGCTTGACGGCTGCCCCGTACTCGCATCGGGCAGGAAGGGCGGGGGAGCAACGCTCGCCGGTGCACCCGGCCCGGGGGGCACGGGCGTGGCAGCCGGTTGCACCGGGGCAGGCCCGACCGGCGTGGGAGGAATCAGCGTGACGGTGCTGCCACCTCCGAAGTCGACTGCATTTCCGATCATGAAGTCCTTGTTGAGGACCGCCAGGTTCGCCGATTGCGACGTCCCGAAGAAGAGCTGGACGGGGGTCGTACCGTTGACGGCGCCGCCGGAGCGCTGCGTAATGCGGCTCAAGGGAACCTGCCAGTCGACGAAGTACTGGCCCTCGCCGTCCGGCAGGCCCCGGGCGCCAGCTGAGAACTCGCCGCCCGCATTGTTGAACGGGGTCGCGTAGACCTCGGTGTGGGCGGTGCCGTCGGCGTTGGCGACGTAGACGAAGTCGCGCTGCGGGTTCTTGCCGTCGAGGCCCACAGCCACCCGAGCGACGCCGCCGACCGCGATCTGGAGCATGTAGGTGGTCGACTGGAACCCACCGGCCGATGCCTTCCGCGGGTCCCCCGCCAGGCGGATCCGGAAGAACGCGGTCGTGCCGTTCGCGTTGAAATAGACCGAATTCAAGGTCCCCGACGATCCGCTGCTGACGTCGCAGTAGCCGGACCCACAGCCCACGTCCCCGATCACGTCACTGACCTTCTTGTTCGCAGTCAGCAGGTACGCGCGCCAGGTCGTCGGCCATGCGGCAGCGTGGTCTCCGCTCGGGCTATCGGTGGCGAGGGCGGCGGAGATGGACAGGCCTATGAGCGCCGTCGCCAAGGCGAAGGCGCCAATGCTGCCGCGAATGCTCGTGGGCGGGCCGGGCATGCAGGGACTATGCGGCGGAGCACTCACGGAACGAATCACCCGCCCGGCTGGGGCGAGCGTGACTTTGGTTTGCCCAAGTTGGGGCGATGGGGGTCGGCTGATATACTCCCGCCCGAAACGCGTTGACGCGGGAGCAGTAGGCGTCCGCCTCGATCCGCAGCGAGCCGGGATGGTGCAAGCCGGCGATCGCAGGGACCCGAACTCGCCCGCCGAGCAGCCGGGAATACCGGCCGGGGTGGCGTCCGATAGCAGCGCCGATGAGTGGACCGATCGTGGGGTTGTAGCTCAGCTGGGAGAGCACCTGCATGGCATGCAGGGGGTCGGGGGTTCGAGTCCCCCCAGCTCCACCAACCCAATCGGTCAAGTCAGTGTGGTACCGCGAAGGCCCCCCTTCGTCCTGACGAAGCGGGGGCTTTGTCATACCCGTATGGTGGCCACGATGACGATCACGGAGACCCAGCCACGGACGGCCAGCGATGGCCGGCCATGGTCGCTGCGCCCGGCACGGCCGACGGACGCGCGGGCGTTGGCGAGCCTCTTCGCCGACGTTCGGCGCGAGGGTCGCTGGCTGGTGACGCCCGCCTCGGCCGTGAGCCAGCCATCGGAGGCCTTCTACATCGGCGAGATGATTCGCGACTCGAGCAGCCTGGCGCTGGTCGCCGAAGCCGATGGCGACGTCGTGGGCAACGTCCTGATCAGCGTCGAGCGCAGCGTGGTCAGCGACCACGTCGGGACGCTCTCGATCTGCGTCGCGGACGGCTGGCGGGAGGTCGGGATCGGCTCGGCGCTGGTCGAGGCCGCCAAGGGATGGGCACGCGAGCGAGGCCTGGCCAAGGTCGCGCTGGGCGTATTCCCGGACAACGCGCGCGCCATCGCCGTGTATGAGAACGCCGGCTTTGCCCAGGAGGGCCTGCGACGCAAGCAATATCGAGTCCCCGGGGGCGTGTTCCGCGACGAGCTGCTGATGGCCTGGTTCCCGGATGAAGGAGCACCCGCATGACCGAGCGCACCGAGCGGTTCGACCCGAGGACCTACGAGGCTGGCTGGCGCGAGCGGTGGGCCGCGGACGACATCTATCGGGCCGATGACGACGACCCGCGCGACAAGCACTACCTGCTGACGATGTACCCGTACCCCTCGGGGGACCTGCACATCGGGCACTGGTATGCGGCGACCGGGCCGGACATCGTCGCCCGCATGCGCCGCATGCAGGGCCTGAATGTCATGTTCCCGATGGGCTTCGACTCGTTCGGCCTGCCGGCCGAGAACGCAGCCATCGATCGTGGCGTGCACCCGTGGGACTGGACGGAGCAGAACATCGACCGGATGCGAACGCAGTTCCGATCGATGGGCTGCATGTTCGACTGGTCGCGCGAGGTGGTCTCCAGCGACCCGTCCTACTACCGCTGGACACAGTGGTTGTTCATCCAGTTCTTCAACGCCGGGCTGGCCTACAAGCAGATGGCGGCGGTGGACTGGTGTCCCAAGGACCAGGTGGTGCTGGCCCGCGAGCAGGTCGAGGGTGCCGATCGCCACTGCTGGCGATGCGGCACGCCGGTCGTCAAGCGCGACCTGGAGCAGTGGTTCTTCCGGGTAACCCGCTATGCAGACGAGCTGCTGGACTTCAGCAAGATCGACTGGCCCGATCCCCTGCGCCTGATGCAGACCAACTGGATCGGTCGCTCGGAGGGCTCCGAGATCGACTTCGCCGCGGAGGCGGCCGGCGTCGACCCGATCCGCGTCTTCACCACTCGACCGGACACCATCTTCGGCGCGACATTCATGGTCCTCGCCCCCGAGCACCGCGCCGTGGCGACCCTGACGACCGACGAGCGACGGGCCGAGGTGGAGGCGTACGTGGCAGCCGCCCGGCGCGAGACCGAGATCGAACGGATGAGCGCCGAGCGCGAGAAGAACGGAGTCTTCATCGGCGCGCATGCCATCAATCCAATGACCGATGAGCGGATCCCGATCTGGATCGCCGACTACGTGCTGCCCGGCTACGGGACCGGGGCGATCATGGGCGTCCCAGCCCATGATCAGCGCGACTACGCCTTCGCGGTCCGCTACGACCTGCCGATCCGCTACGTCGTGCTGCCGCCTGGCGGCGAGGCACCCACCGGCGAGGCGTTCGTGGCGCATTCCGCGGACGAGGTACTGGTCGATTCGGGCGAGTTCACGGGGATGGCCGCGGCCGACGCGATCGCGGCGATCACCGAGGAGCTGGCCGAGCGCGGGCAGGGCGAGGCCGCGATCACCTACAAGATCCGCGACTGGCTCATCAGCCGGCAGCGCTACTGGGGCGCCCCCATCCCGATCGTGTACTGCGACGAGCACGGCCCGCAGCCGGTCCCCGAGGGGCAGCTGCCGGTCCTCCTGCCGCGCGACGTGGACTTCGCTCCAACCGGCGTGTCGCCGCTCCAGTCGAATGCGGCCTTCCTCGCCGGCTCGTGCCCGATCTGCGGCAAGCCGGCGCGCCGAGAGACGGACACCCTGGACACCTTCGTCGACTCGTCGTGGTATTTCCTGCGCTACTGCTCACCGCACGACGAGACGCAGGCCTGGGACCCGGTGGCGGTGATGCGCTGGATGCCGGTCGACCTGTACACCGGTGGCGCGGAGCACGCGGTCCTGCACTTCCTGTACGCGCGCTTCTTCGTCAAGGCCCTGCGCGACATGCACCACCTGGACTTCGACGAGCCGTTCATGGCGGTGCGCAACCAGGGACAGATCCTGGGCGCCGACCATCACCGCATGAGCAAGTCGCGCGGCAACGTCGTCAACCCCGACGACCTGACCTCGCGCTTCGGCTCGGACACGGTGCGCTGCTTCCTGATGTTCATCGGGCCGTGGGACCAGGGCGGGCCGTGGAATCCCTCGAGCATCGAGGGGGTGCATCGGTTCCTGGGTCGCGTCTGGGGTGTGGCCCAGGCCACCAGCGGACAGCCTCGCGCCGTACCCGGCATGCCACCGGCTCAAAGCCTGGCGGGAGAGATCCCGGGCTCTGGAGGAATCGCACCCGATGTCGTGACCGCCGTCGAGGACGGCAGTCGAGGGTTGCGCCGAGCGGCGCATCGGGCCATCAAGGAGGTCGGCGAGGACTATGGGGAGCTCCACTTCAACACCGCGCTCTCCAAGCTGATGGAGCTGACCAACGCCCTGGGAGCCGCGCGCGATGACGGTTTGGCCGGGACCGGTGCCTACGCCGAGGCGGTCGAGGCGCTGCTCCTCCTGCTGGCGCCGATGGCACCTCACATCACCGAGGAGCTGTGGTCGCGACGGGGCAAGCCGTACAGCATCCACCAGCAGGCGTGGCCGACGTTCGACGCCGCGATGGTCGTCTCGGAGATGATCGAGCTGCCGGTGCAGGTCGACGGGAAGCTGCGGGACCGGCTGACGGTCGCGCCCGATACCTCGCCCGAGGAGATCGAGCGGCTGGCGCTCGCCAGCGACCGGGTGCAGGCCTATCTGAAGGGCAGGGCGCCGCGCAAGGTCGTCCAGATCCCCGGGCGCCTGGTCAACATCGTCACGCCCGGCGACTAGCCAACCCGTCGGTCGGTGAGCCGGCGATAAGCCGGGGGTAAGACCGCCGCCGCTAGGCTGCGCGTCCTGTTTCCGGAGCCCGGGGTCGAGTGCCCGGACGCCGGGCTTCGGACAGGTCCACCACTCCGCTCGCCTCCCGCGACTGGAGGAGCGGGTGCCGATCACCGACCGGATCGCCATCGGTGCGCTGGCTGTCGCACTCCTCGCGGTGGGGCTCGGAGGCTGGCTGATCGTTTCGGCGGGCACGCCGCGGGCCGCCCCCGATGAGTTGCCCGATCCCTTCGGGAGCGCACTGATCTCGCCGGTGGCAGTTGCCCCCGAGCTGCTCGTGGTGGACGTCGAGGGAGCCGTCCTGCGGCCGGGCGTCATCGAGCTGCCCGGCGGATCGCGCGTGGCGGACGCCATCCAGGCGGCCGGTGGCTACTCGGCTGAGGCTGACCTGGCGGCCGCCGCGGGCCGGGTGAACCTGGCAGGAGAGCTGCAGGACGGGCAGCAGATCGTCGTCCCGATCATCGGTTCGGCCGGGGGTGGTGGGTCCGCGACCGGCGGCAGCGGCCTCGTCGACCTGAACACGGCAAGCGCCAACGAGCTCGACGCGCTGCCGGGGATCGGTCCGGCGACCGTGGAGAAGATCGTGGCCGCCCGCACGGAGCAGCCGTTCAGCTCGCTCGAGGAGATGGTCACCCGCAAGGTCCTGACCAGCTCGCAGGTGGACAAGATCCGCGACCTCGTCACCCTCGGCTGACGGTCCCCGGAGCTTCGTGGCGACCCGCCTGGCCCTTCCCGGGGCACTGATCGGGCTGAGCCTGGGCATCCTGGCAACCGATGCCCGGGCCGCGCCGCTTGGCTTTGCCGGCGTGGCCGTCGCCGTCGTGATCGGAGCCGCACTCCTGCTGGTCAGGCTACCGGGTGTTGGCCTCGCCTGTGCCGCGTTGGGGATCGGCCTGCTCCTCGGGACGTGGCGTGGAACAGCGCTGGCCCTGCCGTCAGGCCCTGACAGCGTCGCTGCCCTGATCGACCGTGGCGACGTCCAGCTGGCGGGAACCGTCCTCGACGATCCGCGGCCGCGTGGCTCCTCGCAGCAGGTCGTCCTCGACTCGCTGATCGTTCGGCTGCGCGGCGAGGCCCGTCCGGTGCGCGGCCGGCTTCTCGTAACGCTGCCGCGAGCAATCGGGCTCGCCGCGGGCCGGCAGGTCGTGCTGAAGGCAGCCGTCGAGGCCGCTGCGGCATTCGACGGTTTCGACTACCCCGCCTACCTGGCGCGCCAGGGAATCGGCGGCCTCGTCCGGGCACGAGCGGCACGGGTCCTCGATGGAGCGCCGCGGGCCGGGGCCGCCGAGATGACGGCAGCGGCAAGGCGCTGGCTGCTCGGCGGCCTCAACGAGATGGTGCCGGAGCCTGAGGCAGCCCTTGGCGCCGGCATCCTCCTCGGCGTCCGGTCGAGCATCGCTCCGGAAGTGGCCGATGCCTTCGCAATCGCAGGCCTGACCCACGTGGTGGCGATCTCTGGCTGGAACATCGCCATCGTTGCCGCGATCGTGGGAGCGCTGCTCCGCCCCCTCGAGGAGCGACGCGGCGGTCGATGGCTGGCGCCGAGCGCCGCGGCGGGCACGATTGCGGGGTACGTGGTCCTGACCGGCGCCTCGCCGTCGGTGGTGCGCGCCGCGCTGATGGCCGGGGCCATGATGGTCGCCCGATTTGGTGGCTCGCGGGCGCACGCCGCCTCGGCTCTCTGCCTGGCGGCGGTGGTGATGCTCGTGGCGGCGCCATCGGTGCTGTGGGACGTCGGCTTCCAGCTGTCGGCGTTGGCGACCCTCGGGCTGATCCTCTTCGGGGCGTCGATCGAAGCACGGCTCGGGCGCTGGCCAACGTGGCTGCGGGAACCCATCGCGCTGACCATGGCGGCACAGCTCACCACCCTGCCCGTCGTGGTGGCTAGTTTCGGACGGCTTTCGCTGGTGGCGCCGCTCGCGAACGTCGTGGTCGTGCCCCTGGTGCCGCTCGTGATGCTGCTCTGCACCATCGCGGCGCCGTTGGGCGCGATCGCGGCAGCCATCCAGCTTGCTCCACTCGGCGACCTCCTGCGCTGGGGCCTCGGTGGCGCTGCCTGGCTGCTCCTGCGTGCCATGATCGTGGCCGGGCAGGCGGCCGCCGCAATCCCCTTCGCCGCGGTACCCCTGAGCGCGCCCGGCTGGCTGGCGCTGGCCTGGTACCCGGCCCTCGGCATCGCCTGGCATCGGTTCGCGCGTCCAACGCCTCCACCCCCAGAGGCCCGCGCGACGGACGCGCTGCTCCCCCTCCGGCTCGCCCGGCGGCGGTCGCCGATGGTCGAGGAGGGGATCGCCGCTGCGCGCGCAGCCCTCAGCCGCCTGGCACGACCCAGTGTTGGGTTCATCGGCGCCGGCGCGGTGCTTGCCGCCCTTACGCTGGCAACCCTGCCCGACGGTCGCCTGCACCTGGTCGCGCTCGACGTGGGGCAGGGCGACGCCATCCTGGTGACGGCCCCATCCGGGGCCACCATGCTGGTTGACGGCGGGCCGGACCCCGACCTGCTGCTCCGACGGCTCGGCGAACGCCTTCCGTGGTGGCGTCGCCGGATCGACGTCATGATCCTGACCCACCCACACGAGGACCACGTCGCGGGCCTCGTGGCGGCGCTGGACCGGTACCACGTCGGCCTCATCCTCGATGCCGGCCGCCCCTACCAGAACCCGACCTATCCGCGTTTCGTGCTCGAGGCCCAGCGCGAACCGGGTGGGCACGTCGCGGCAGCCCGCGGCGGAATGGCCGTGCGCCTGGATGGGTCGACGACGGTGACGCTCCTCTACCCCAACGGGGAGGACGTGGCCGGACCCCTGCCCGAGGGGGACATCAACAATGCCTCGGTCGTCGGGCTGCTGCGCGAGGGCGGGTTCACGGCGTTGCTCACTGGTGACGCGGAGATGCCGGTGGAGGCGCTGCTTGCCCATCGAGGGCTGCTGACGCAGGTGGACGTGCTGAAGGTCGGCCACCACGGGTCGCACTCCAGCAGCGGCCCGGAGCTGCTGGCCGCTGCCCGCCCCGGGGTTGCCCTCATCTCGGCGGGAGTCGGCAACGACTACGGGCATCCGCACCAGGTCACGCTCGACCACCTGCACGCCATCCCGGGCCTGCGCCTGCACCGGACCGATCTCGAGGGCAGCATCGAGGTCATTAGCGACGGCCTCCGGTATCGGGTCACGAGCCGCCTCGGGAGCGACCCGTGGCGCACGGTGGTCGTCCGGACGATCACGGCGGCGCGTACCGCGGCTAGCATCGGCCCATGGGCGTACCCACCCTCGCCGATGCCGAGCTGCTGCTTGCCTCCTTCGAGCTGCCCGATGGGATCGTCACGCACGCGCGTGGCGTCAGTCGCGTCGCGGCCGAGGCGGCCCGGCTGCTCGAAGCGGCCGGAATCGCAGTCGACCCGCACCTTGTCGAGGTCGCCGCCCTGCTCCACGATGTCGACAAGGTGGAGACGCGAGATCACGGGGCCGAGCACGGGCTGATGGCGGCACGCTGGATGGCCGAGCGGGGCTTCGCCGAGCTCTCCGAGCCGATCGCGTCGCATCCGATTCTCTGCCTCCTCGACCCGTCCCGCGCACCCCGGGGCTGGGCCTCGGTAGCGGTGGCAGTCGCCGATCGCCGGGTCGCGCAGGAGTTCGTCTCCATCGACGAGCGGATCGACGACCTCGAGCGGCGGTACCCCGACGTTCGAACCGACCTCGAAGCGGCGCGGGCTCCCGCCCATGCGATGCAGGACGAGCTGGCAGCCGCCGCCGGAGTGTCGGAAGACGAGCTCGAGACAGGGCTGGTCGCCGCGTGGAAGGCAGTCGGTCCATGACGGCCACGCTGCTCCTCGTCCACGGCGACGACGATTTCGGCATCGACCAGGCTCTTGCGGCCTTCGCCTCGCACCTCGACGTGGCGGAGCGCACCGAGATCCAGCCCGAGCGCAGCCCCGACGAGGGGGCGATCGACCGGGCGCGGCTCGAGTCGGCGACGGTCGGCATGTTCGGCGCGCACCTCGTCGTGCTGCATCAACCGCTCTTCGCAGCGGGGCGGTCGAACGCGGCCACCGACAAGCTCTTGGCGCTGGTGACGGACCTGCCGGACGGGGCTGCCCTCGCGCTCGCCGAGCTGCGACCCTCGCGGGACGCCGGCAAGCCACCCGCGCTCCTGCAGCGGATCGCAGAGGCGGTGACGCAATGCGGCGGCACCGTTGAGGAGTGCTCTACGCCACGACGCAACCAGCTCCAGGGCTGGATCCGGGCGCACGCCGGCGCGATCGCGGTCGCCATCGAGCCACGCGCCGCTGCACTCCTCGCCGAGCGCGTGGGCGGCGCAGTATGGGAATCGGACATCGAACGCGGACAGCAGACGCGGGTCGCCGACGGTGAGCTGCGCAAGCTGGCGACGTACGCCAATGGACGCCCCATCAACGCCGATGACGTCGAGGCGCTGGTCACCGATACACGACCGGCGAGCCTCTTCGCGATCACGAACGCGATCGACCGGCGCGAGCCGGCCGCAGCGGCAGCTGCGATCGAGCGAGCCATCGGCGAGGGCCAGCCGGTGCTGAAGATCATGGCTGCACTCGAAGGCCGGATCGCGGACCTGATCGTGGCGCGTGACCTGGGAGCCTCCGGAGCTACGCCGCAGGAGCTCACGAAGCGGGTTGGGCGCGGAAACGCACGTATGGCGGAGCGGATCGCCGAATCGGCGCGGCGCTACTCGAGTGCCGAGCTGGAGGGGATGCTGCGGGGCCTCTTCGAGGCCGATGTCTCGATCAAGGCCCAGGAGACCGCGGAAGAGCCGGCACTGGTCGCCTGGCTCGGGGAGTACCTGCTGGCCACGCGTCCGACGCGCGGCTGAGGGATCGGCCTAGGCGGCGCCGGCGCGGAGGACCCGGTCGCTCTGGATGGCGAAGGTGCACTGCGCCTCGGAGAGGCCAAGGATCCCGATCAGCTGCCGATCGACGTACAGCTGGCGGCACGGCACGCACAGCGCCCCGGGGATCGCGAAGAAGAGGCGCTCCTCCGCGGCGGTGTCGCGGAACGAGGTGTCGAAGACGCTGGTCAGCAGGCTCCCACCGCAGAAGCGGCAGGCGTCGGCCGAATCGGTTTCGCTCGCAGGGAGCGTGGCGTGCTCGTCCATGGCATGAGCATGGAAGCGCCCGGAATCACGCTCAATAGGAGGTCCGGCGTTCGGCGAGTGGTACCCGGGTAGTACCTGCGGGCTGGCCTCAGACCAGGCGGACGACCTGCGCGGCGTGGCTCCAGAGTCGCTCGAGACCGTAGAACTCGCGTTCCTCGGGGGCGAAGAGGTGGACGATCACTGCGCCATAGTCCAGGAGGACCCAGCGGGCGGCGCCCTTCCCCTCGACCCCCAGCGGACGAATGCCGTCATCGCGCAGCTCATCCATGATGCCGCTGGCCAGCGCCTGCAGCTGACGGTCGCTGCGACCGGTGCAGATGACGAAGTAGTCGGCCATGGTCGTCACTTCGGTCGTCCGCAGCAGCACGATGTCGACCGCCTTCTTGTCGGATGCCAGGTCCACGATCCGATGGGCGAGCTCGCCCGGATCGATGGCCGTCAGCCCGTCCGCGCGCTCCTCTATGGTCGCCTCCTTCGATACAGGCCGCGAGCGTCGATCAGCTCCTCCACGGCCCGGGGCACAAGGTACCGGATGGGGCGACCCGCCGCTACCCGCGACCGGATCTCGGAGCTGCTCAGGTCCAGCGACGGACCCTCCAGCAGGTGGATCCGCGCCGCCTTCGTGCCAAAGCGCTCGCGCAACTCGTTGCGCGCCGGCATCGGAGTGCCCGGACGCGGTCCGACCGCCCATTCCGCGAGCTCAAGGAGCCGATTCGGATCGCGCCAGGTCTCGATCTGCGCGAAGGAGTCGGCGGCCATGACCAGCACGAGCCCCACTGACGGACCGAGATGGGTTCGTAGCTGGGCGAGCGAATCGACGGTGTACGACGGGCCGGGCCGCTCCATCTCCACGAGCGAGAGGTCGAGCCGGACGTCGCCGCTGATCGCCAGGCGGGTCATCATCACCCGGTCGGCCGCATTGCTGATGTTCGCGCTGCCCTTGTGCGGCGGCCGCGCGGCTGGCATCAGCAGCACGTGGCTGAGGTCGAGGCTGTCGGCTGCCAGGGTCGCGAGCCAGAGGTGCCCGATGTGCGGGGGGTCGAAGGTGCCGCCCAGGATCCCGACCCGCTTGGCGCGCGGCCGGCGCCTTGGCTGCGCGGCCGGCTCGGCGGCGGCTCGCTCGTCGCTGGCGCGCTGGACCGGACCCTCTGTCCGTACCGACGCTCCCCTCAATCCTCGTCTCCCCATTCCAGCTCGACCGAGCCGATGCGGACCATGGTGCCGCTCCGCGCGCCGAGGCGTCGCAGCTCGGCGTCGATCCCCAGTCGCTCGAGCGTCCGCTGGAAGCGGTCGCGTGACTCGTCGTTCGTGAAGTCGGTCCGCGCGGCGGACGTCTCGATCCGCCGGCCGCGGACGCGGAGCCCGTCGGCCTCCGCGATCACCTGCCAGCCGGCGTCGAGCGGGTCGAACCGGTGCAGACGCACGGCCCCGCCGACGGGCTCGGCGGCGGATCGCCGCTGCGCCTCGTCGAGCGCCTCGGCCAGGGCCTTCCGCAGCTCGGCCAGCCCCGTGCCGGCCTGGGCGGAGACGGCCAGCGGCTGCGCACCGATGGCCCGCAGCTTGCGACGGATCGACGGCCAGGCGGCGTGGACCTCGGGGAGATCCTGCTTCGTCACCACCATCGGCATCGGGCGCTGCATGAGCGACGCGTCGTGCTCCCGCAGCTCTGCCTCGACGGACTGCCATTCGCCGATCGGGTCGGCGGCGGCGCCGTCCACCACCGCCACCAGGACGCGGGTCCGCTCGGCGTGGCGCAGGAACGCATGCCCAAGCCCGCGCCCTTCGTTCGCCCCCTCGATCAGGCCGGGCAGGTCGGCGATGACGGCCCGCCGCTCATCATTGAGCTCGATCACGCCAAGGTTCGGGCTGGTCGTGGTGAAGGGGTAGTCGCCGACCTCCGGCGTCGCCGCGGTGAGCGCGGCCAGGAGCGACGACTTGCCGGCGTTCGGAGCTCCCACGAGGCCGATGTCGGCGATCACCTTCAGCTCCAGCTCAATCCAGCGCGTCTCCCCGGGCCCTCCCTTCTGGGCGTGCGTTGGCGCCTGGTGGGTCGAGCTCACGAAGTGGACGTTGCCGCGCCCGCCGCGCCCGCCTCGCGCGATAACCAGCCGCTCCCCGGGCGCCAGCAGCTCACCGAGTATCTCGCCGGCGTCGCCGCCATCGCCGCCCGCCGCAACGCGCGCCACGGTTCCGGGAGGGACGGGAAGGAGCACGTCAGCGGCGTTCTTGCCGTGCGCCTTGCGGCCAGCGCCGGCGCCACCAGGCTTGGCGCGGTGGTGCGGGTGGTGTCGAAGATCGCCGAGCGTGGTCATGCCCGCGTCGACGACCAGCACGATGTCGCCACCGGAGCCACCGTCCCCCCCATCGGGGCCGCCGCGGGGGACGTGGGCTTCCCGACGGAACGACGAGGCCCCGTCGCCGCCGGCACCAGCGGAGACGTAGATCCGAACCTGGTCAGCGAACATCGGTGATCGATGATAGCAACGGGCCAGGGGCAGCCCTGATCGGGCGAGGACGGGCGCGAGGAGGACTGACGGGGCTAGAGGTAGCGAAGGGGATTGACGATGACCCCGTCGACGATGACCTCGAAATGGACGTGTGGCCCGGTGCAGACGCCGGTGCAGCCGACCGCCGCGATCCCCTGTCCGGCGGCGACCGTCGCGCCGACCGCAACCCAGAGGCTGCCAAGGTGGTTGTAGACGGTGACGATCCCGTTGCCATGGTCGACGGCGATCACGAGGCCACCGCCGTTGTCCTTCCAGCCGGACCAGGTGACCACGCCGGCGGCCGAAGCGATGACCTTGTGGCCTGCGGGCGCCGCGATGTCTAGCGCCTTGTGGTACGAGCTGTAGTACTGCGTGATCACCCCGCCGGGGACGGGCCAGGCCAGCTGGCCGGTGCCGACGATCGGAGCCGGCTTCACGTACACGGCCTTCGGCTTCGGGACGGCGGGCGGCGGAGGCGGCGCAACCGGGGTCGGGAGCGGCGTGTAGGCCGGAAGCTCAGCCAGGCCTCGGCGCTCGAGGAGGGGGTCCGGTGAGGCCTCTGGATCGGGGACCAGGTCGTAGGTGACGGTCTTCGCGTTCAGCTCCGCGGCGTCAGCTCCCTTCACGACGGCGACGAGGCCGAAGGGGAAGCCACCCTCCACGCTACCGGTCGAGGACCCATCCGCGCTGGCCCGCACGCCAACGGCGACGGTCACCGCAAGCAGGATGAGGACGGCGACATGGGAGACCGCACGTGCGGTCGGTCGCTCATCGGTCGCGCGGCTCCAAGGCCGTCGCAGATCGGGCAATACAAAGGCTCCCGCGGTTGCATCCAAGGTTGCTGTGTGCCCGACCTCGCTCTTCCCCTGCCGGTCCGGGCGACGACGCCGGCCGAGAGTCGTGCGAGGGGATGGTAGCAGCGGCGTGAAGGGATGGTCAACCCGAGGGCTGGGCCATTCGGGTGGGACCTCTGGGCCTTTCGGCGGTCAGTTGGCTCCGGTTTCAAGCTGCAGCGGGGCCGATCCAAGGTCGCTCCTCGTGGAGTCTGCGCTGGACAACGTGACCCACAGGATCCCGCCGCCAACCGGCGCGGTGGAGGTCATCATGAGCACCACGACCGACTCACCGGGCGCCAGCGGGGGCACGTCGTTGGCGAGCTCGTTCAGCGTCTCGGGGGCTGCCGGGAGATACGGCTGGCCTCCTGCACCCCACCCACTCAGCAGATGCAGATCGGCCGGCCAGGGACGGGTCCCGGTGTTCGTGAGGCGCACGGGAATGCCCGCTTCCAGGTTCGCGGCGCTCACCTTTGGCGCCCAGAACGGCGGCCCGCTCCCGCTCACCGCGGTCGGGATCGTTCCGGCGGCGCCGCCCGATACGAGTGCGTCGAAGCGCACGGCCAGGGGGCGATCACCAAGGTAGCTCGACAGCGCCGAGGCGATTCCCTCAGCAGCCGCTGCCTGACCCGCGGGCGAGAGGAGGAGCTCCTGCTCCGCCGCCAGGGTGATCGAGCCGACCTCGGTCAGGATCGCGGGCATGAGCGCTCCTCGAGTCGGCTGCATCACCGGGTCGGGCCGCTCCGGCGTCGTGACGAACAGCGGCGGGGCGACGATGTACAGGTTGACGGCCGAGATGCCGCGGTCCTGTCGCTCGTAGTCAGCCACCGGGTCCATCGCGGCGACGACACCGTCCTGGACCAGCTGGGCGAGGTGCTCCGTGGCGGTGGGGCCCCACGGGGTCTCATCGGTGTAATAGGTCTGGGTCAGCGCGATCTCGAAGATGACGCCGTTCTGGGTGACCGAGTTGATGTGGATGCTGACCAGCACGTCGGCGCGAGCCAGGTTGACCAGGTCGAGGCGCGCCTGGAGCTCGTCGCGGGTGCGGGTCTTTCCCTCCGGGTCGAAGCCCGACTGGCCGTCACCGTTCACGTCGCGGAATGGCGGGCCCTTGCAGCCGAGGGCCGGATAGTCATCGCCGGCGATCGCGGCATCGGTCTCGCGGGTCATCACCACCGTGATGCCCTGCTCCTCGAGGACGCGCCTGAGCTCGAGCCCGATGGCGAGGGTCATCGTCTTCTCGCTGAAGTCGGGGCCGCGCTTCCCCGGATCGGGGACACCCCAGTCCAGACAGCCACCGTGGCCAGGGTCGATCGCGACGACGATCGCTCCCGGGTTCGGCTGGTAGACAGTGCTCGAGGAGCCGGGCGCCGGGACGATTTCGCCCAGGCCCGCGCTCGGAGCCGAGGATTCCGACGGCTGCACCGATGCGGGAGCGCTGCCGCTCGGCGTCGCGGTCCCGCACGCCGAGAGGAGGAGGACTGCCCCCAGCAGCGCGACGATCTGACGACGCGCTGGCTGGAGCATGGGACGCGAGCGGATCAGCGCTCTGAGGCTTCGACGCTCTTGCTGAGCGAGACGAGGAACTCCGCGTTGTTCTTCGTCTTGCCGAGGCGCTGCATGAGCAGCTCGATCCCCTCGTTGGGACCGACCGCGGAGAGCATGCGGCGCATCGTCCAGATCATGCGCAGGGTGTTCTCGTCGAGCAGCAGCTCCTCGCGCCGCGTGCCCGAGCGGAGTACGTCAATGGCCGGGAAGATGCGCTTCTCCGAGAGCTTGCGGTCAAGCGCCAGCTCCATGTTGCCGGTGCCCTTGAACTCCTCGTAGATGACGTCATCCATCCGCGAGCCGGTGTCCACCAGGCAGGTGGCGATGATCGTCAGGCTGCCGCCGCCCTCGATGTTGCGGGCCGCTCCGAAGAAGCGCTTCGGCGGATAGAGGGCGATCGGATCGACACCACCGGAGAGGGTCTTGCCGGAGGCCGGCAGCGCCAGGTTGTAGGCGCGCGCCAGCCGCGTGATCGAGTCGAGGAGGACGACCACGTCGCGGCCGGTCTCCACCTGCCGCTTGGCGATCTCGAGGCACATCTCCGCCACGCGGGTGTGGTTCTCGGTCGGCTCGTCGAAGGTCGAGGCGAAGATCTCGCCCTTGACGCTCCGACTCATGTCGGTGACCTCTTCCGGCCGCTCGCCGATGAGGGCGACCATCAGGACGGCCTCGGGGTAGTTGTCGGTGATCCCGGCCGCGATGTGCTTGAGGACCGTGGTCTTGCCCGCCTTCGCCGGCGAGAGGATCAGCCCACGCTGCCCCTTGCCGATGGGGCTGATCAGGTTGATGAGGCGCTGGGTCAGGTTCTTCTGATCGGTCTCGATGTCGAACATCTCGTCCGGGAAGACCGGCACCAGCGTGTCGAAGTACGGGCGGCGCCGGGCGGTGTCCGGGTCGACCCCATTAACGGTGTCGACGCGCAGAAGGCCCCAGTACTTCTCCTGGTCCTTCGGCGGGCGGGTCTGCCCCTCGACCTTGTCGCCGGTGCGGAGGCCGAAGCGGCGCACCTGGGAGGAGCTGACGTAGATGTCGTCGTTGGACGGCATCACGCCGTGGCGGCGCAGGAATGCGAAGCCCTCGTCCACGATCTCGAGGACGCCGGTCGCGATGCCCGGCTGGCCGTTCTGGTCGAGGCGTGGCTGGGACGGCGTCAGCGGGACGACGTCGAGCAGCTTCAGCACCAGGTCGGAGTGCTCGAGCTCATCGGCGCCTTCGACGCCAAGCTCGCTCCCCAGCTCGCGGAGCTCCTCCAGGCTGCGCGCCTGGAGGTCGGCGAGGTTCCAGCCCTCATCGGTCTCGTCGCCCTCGCGAGGGAACGGGCCGGCGAAGATCGACGAGTAACCGCCGGTCGCGTAGTTGTTCCGCCTGCCCTGGTAGACGGGACGCGGCGCCTGGCGGCGAGGGCCTCCCCCGTCGGGTCTGCGTCGTGGCCGACCGCGGCGTTGGGAGCGGGTGTCGTCGTTCATTGAGTGCCTGTAACCTCGAAAAAGTAGGATCTGGGTAGCGAGCGAAGCTCACGGGCGAGGTACCACGGGACCACGCTGAGCCTGAGGCTCTCGTCCGGGGGACGCGCGGGCGGATGACCGGTCAGACCTTGCGGGTCCCTGCGCGAGTGGTGATGTTGGGCCCGCCGTAGCCGCTCATCTCGCCGATGAGCTTGGCCCGAATCTGACGCACGACCGGTCGCCAGTCGAGCGAATCATACCCGAGATGCGCAACAACCTGCTCGGCTGTCCACTCCTGTCCCCGGCTCCAGGCTCGCTTGAGCGTGTCGCCGGCCGCCGCGGTGCGCCACCAGGTCTCGCCGTGATGCGCGACAAGGAAGTCACCGAGGGACGCCGACAGCATGGAGCAGCGCAGGTAGTTGGCGCCGTACATCCCGTCGTCGAAGCTGAGGTAACGCTCCTCCGGCTCGCGGACGCCGGTGAGCAGGCCGGCGAGCCCGGCGTAGGTCGCCCGCAGGACTGCCGGCTCACCGCCTCGGTGCATCCGCAGCTCGTGCAGGTGGCGCGCGGCGAGGGACCGAAGCCCGACCAGCTGGTAGAGCGATACGAAGTCGGCGAAGGCGACGGCGTGCTCGACTGGCATGCCGAGCTGTTCGACCAGCCATTCCGGCTCGCCAAGGAGGCCCTGGATGAGCGTGGCGTAGCCCTCGGTCACGCTCGGGTCGCCCAGCTCGCGCATCGAGACGGGGAGACCGGCGTCGACGTGCAGGAAGTGCTCGAGGTGACCTGCCTCGTGCAGCAGAGCGCTGTAGTCGCTCCAGCCGCCACGGGGCTGGACCACGAGGCGCACGTCCCGGGGGGCATTGACCACCGCGACGAACGCGCGTGGTGACTTGTTCGGCCTCGGATCGACGTCGAGCGTCGCGCCAGGCTGGCCACGCAGATCGATCCCGAGGCCGCGCAGGGTCGAATCGAGGACGGCGAGGAGGCGACGGCCGTCGAACCAGTTGTCCCAGCCGCTGCCGCGCAGCAGGTACCACAGGTCGGCGAGGCTTGCGTCGCCCTGCTCGATCTCGATCCGGGCCAGGTAGCGCCGCAGGGCAGCGAAGTAGGGCGTCTCCGACTCGGCCAGGAAGTCGCGGATCTCCGCGCCGAGGAGGTCCGGATCGAAGCCGCGGGTGACCTTGATCAGGTCGGCGTAGTCGGGGTAGCCGAGCTCGCGGGCCAGCTCGGCGATCCTGTCGAAGCGCTCCTGGCGCATCGGGTTGAGCGCCTCCTCCGCATCAAGGTATGACGCGTAGAGGGCGTTCCGCTCGGCGCGGCCGCTGATCTCGCTGATGCGGTTGCGGAGGGCCCGGAACGGAATCGACTCGCCGCGCCAGACGACGGTCGTGGTTGCCTCCGCGGTGCCGATGGCATCGCTCAGGCCCGCGACCTGGTGCTCCAGAAGGCCATCGGTCGCAACCGCGAGCAGTGCCCGGTTGTGCCCAATCTCTGCCCCGCCGGCGTCGACCAGCAGGCGGAGCGCGTCCACCAACGGCCGGCTGAAGAGCGCGGCGTGCTTCTCGTAGATCGGGCCGACTGCGAGCTCGTCATGCAGCCCCGCCCCGTGCTGGTAGAGCTCCTCCTCCCGCGCGGAGATGAATGCGCCGAGGTTCCGCTCGTACGCAGATCGGTTGAAGGCCGCCTTGCCGGCGGCAACGGCGCGCGGGCTCATCGGCTCAGGAGTTGCTCTCGGCGACCGGGACCGCCGCAACCTCGGCCGTCTCGTCCGTCCCGCCGAGGCCGAGCCTGGCAGCTGCCGCCCCGACGAAGTCGCGGAAGAGCGGATGGGGCCTGCTGGGCCGGCTCTTGAGCTCGGGGTGCGCCTGCGTGGCGACGAACCACGGGTGGTCACGGAGCTCGATGTACTCGACCAGGCGATCGTCCGGCGACACGCCGCTGAACCACATCCCGGCCTCGGAGAGTCGCTCGCGATAGGAGTTGTTGACCTCGAACCGATGCCGGTGCCGCTCGTAGGCGATCTCGGTGCCGTACGCCTCTCGCACCTTCGATGACTCCTCGAGCTTCGCCGGGTAGAGGCCGAGCCGCATCGTCCCGCCCTTGTCGGTGACGTCGGTCTGGTCGGGCATCAGGTCGATGACCGGGTGCTCGGTGAAGACGTTGAACTCGGAGCTGTTCGCGTCATCGGTCTCGAGCGCCATCCGGGCGAACTCGATCACGGCGCACTGAAGGCCCAGGCAGAGCCCGAGGTACGGCACCCGCTGCTCGCGCGCCCACCGGATCGCCCGGATCTTGCCCTCAACGCCGCGGTAGCCGAAGCCACCCGGGACGAGGACGCCGGCCACCCCCTTGAGCTCGTCGTCGACCTGCTCGAGCTCGATGCGCTCCAGGTGCTCGCTGCGGATCCAGCGGACCTTCACGTCGACGCGGTGGTGGAGGGCAGCGTGCTTCAGCGCCTCCGAGACGCTGATGTACGCGTCCGGCAGCTCGGTGTACTTGCCGACGATCGCGATCTCGACCTCCGGCCGCGGGGCGCGGATGCGGGCCACCAGGTCCTGCCAGTCGCGCAGGTCCGGCTCGCTGCCGGCGATCTCGAGCTCACGGGTGATGAGCTTGCCGAGCCCCGCCCGCTCGAGCTGAATCGGGACCTCGTAGATGCTGTTCGCGGTCTTGAGCGGGATCACCGCGTTGACGTCCACGTCGGTGAAGAGGCTCACCTTGTCCAGGATCTCATCGTCGATCGGCTCGTCGCTGCGCAGGATGATCACGTCCGGCTGGATGCCGATCCCCCGCAGCTCCTTGACGGAGTGCTGGGTCGGCTTCGTCTTCAGCTCGCCGGTGGCGCCGATCTGCGGCAGCCAGGTGACGTGTACGTACAGCACGTTGCGGCGCCCGACGTCCTTGCGCATCTGGCGGATGGCCTCGAGGAACGGGAGGCTCTCGATGTCGCCGACGGTGCCGCCCACCTCGACCACGACCACCCCGTGGGAGGCGAGGCCGCTGGTCGCCACCGAGCCGGTCCCCTCGCGAGCGACACGGGCAATCCGCTCCTTGATCTCGTTGGTGATGTGCGGGATGACCTGCACCGTGCCGCCGAGGTAGTCGCCGCGGCGCTCCTTGGCGATGACGCTCTGGTAGATGCGCCCGGTGGTGACGTTGCTCGCCTGGGAGAGGTTCTCGTCGATGAAGCGCTCGTAGTGGCCGAGGTCGAGGTCGGTCTCGGCCCCGTCATCGGTGACGAACACCTCGCCGTGCTGGTACGGCGACATGGTGCCGGGGTCGATGTTGATATACGGGTCGAGCTTGAGGATCGAGACGGGGATTCCGCGGGCCTTGAGGATCCGCCCAATGGAAGCGGCAGTGATGCCCTTGCCGAGTGAGCTGGTGACGCCACCGGTCACAAAGACATACTTCGGCATCGCTCGGGTTTCCTCTGCCTCGTGGCTCAAGCGTGCCTTCGAATCAGGAACACGCGAGCACCGGACGCCAACGCCGTACTCGGGAGGTCAGTCTAGCGGATCGCGGGTCACTGGGGGCGAGCGAATTCGGCCATGGCCTGCAGGACCGCTTCCCCGCCACCTGAGTTCACGATCAGGACCCAGGTCGCCCCGGTCGTCGGATTGAAAGCCGTGTCGGTAATCCAACCTTCAACGAGGCCGCTGTGTCCGATCCAATCGCCGGACACCGTGATGCCGTAGCCGTAGTCGAAGTCTCTGCCATCGGGAGGCGAAAGGCGCCGGCTGGCCAGGTCGGCCGGCAGGAGTGCGGATCCGTAGCCGGTTGCGGCCCAGGCGCCCAGGTCGCCCAGCGTCGAATACATGGCTCCTGCGGCGCCGGCAAACGAGAGGGACCAATCCGAGACGTCGATGCCGCCCACGACCCCAGGTGGAAGCAGGTCGCGGTGCTCGGCAACCTGGGCAGCGCCCATGTATCCGTGGGCAGCGGGTGCGGGCATCTGGCTCACATCCGGTGCCAGGAGGCCGGTCTGCTCAAGGCCGACCGATCGAGCCAGATCGGTGAGCACCTCATGCACCGAGTGTCCGGTGACGACCCGCAGGACCTCACCCAGGATCACGTAGTTGGTGTTCGAGTACTCCGCCGAGGCCAGCGGCACCGATGGCGGCGACCGCATCCGCAGCCCTTCCGCGACGAGATCGTGGACGGTGAAGAGATGGGTCGGGTCGGCGAAGTAGGTATCGACCAGTGAGCCTGGGCAACAGAAGAAGTCCCCGATCCCGGTCCTCATGCCGAGCAGCTGGTCGACCGTGACGGATGTCAGGGCCGGGAACTCCGCAGCCAGCTCCGGCAGCAGGGTGGCGAGAGTATCCGTGAGAGCGATCTCGCCGCTGGCGACGAGCTGGAGCACCGCGGTGGCGGTGAAGGTCTTGGTGACGCTGCCGATCCGGTTGTGGTCCGCCAGGGTGGCCGCTACTCCGGGACTGGACTCGCCGTAGGCCTGCTCGTAGAAACCCTTCTCCGGAATCCAGATGCCGACGTAGAGCGCCGTGGCCCCGTCGCTCTGAGCGAGGGCGTCACGGGCAGCACTGTCAATCTCTCCGCGATCGGCATCCGACATGGCCGCAGTTGGCTGCTCAAGGGCAGTCCAACGTTCAGCCGTCGAGGGGGACGGGACACCGCTGCCAGCTGAGTCTTGCGTCGCGGACGGCGGAAGGGTGGAGGCACAGCCAGCGAGGACGGAGGCGGCAATCCACGAGCCGAGGAGAGGCGTCAGCCGAGGGCGACCCATGGCGGCACACTCTAGCGAAGGGCGCCGGATAGCATGGACCGATGCTCGCCCGCCTCGGTGCCGCCGTGCGGTTGGTTCATCCCGCCCCCGCTCTCGCGGTCGTGCTCCTGACCGCCGCGCTGGGTGCGATCCTCGCCGGCCAGGCCGGGGTGCCGCTGGGCGAGCGCTGGCTGCTGACAGTCGTGGCGGTGGCGGGATCGCAGGTCTTCACCGGAGCGACCAACGACATCGCCGACCGCTTCCGGGACGGGACGGTGCGACCGGAGAAGCCGCTCCCCGCGGGAGACCTGAGCCTGAACGCCGCGACCTGGATCGCATCGATCGGGCTGGCCGTGCAGCTGGTTGCTTCCTGGCGAACCGGCTCGCTTCCGCTGGTGGTGGGATCGGTCGCGTCGGCCTCGGCGCTGGCATACAACCTCGCCCTCTCGCGCACGCCGTTCTCGCCGCTTCCCTACCTGGTCAGCTTCGGGCTGCTGCCGGTCTGGATCGCCGCGGGGGTTGGCGTGCCGATCGAGCGGGTGGTGCCGGCGATCCCGCTGGTGGCACCCTTCGCGATGGCGGCGCACCTTGCCAACACGCTGCGTGACTACGAGGCGGATGCGGCTGGTGCCTCGCGCAGCCTGGCGCAGGTGCTCGGCAGGCGTGCCAGCCGGCTGCTGGCCGCCGGGTTGGCGCTCGCCGTTGGCCTCGGGGTGGGCGTCGCGCTCGTGATCGGCGGGCGCGCCACCCCGGGGAGCGTGGTGCTAGGGCTCATCGGCCTGTTGGGCGTCGCGCAGGGGTTGCCGAGCGAACGGAGGCTCTGGTACGGGATGCTGGTGGCGGCGGTCTGCTGGACCGCCGCCTGGGCCCTGAGTACCGGCTAGACGGCGTCCTCGATCTCGAGGTCGTCCTCGTCGCCCTCTTCGGTCAGCTTGAGCCAGACGAAGAGGCCGGCGAGCACGGTGAGCGGGATGATGATGATCGCCGCGAGCAGCGCGCCGATGGTGACGAACAGGATCTTGAAGAGCTTCATGCCACGGTCTCCCCGTCAGGTTGCCCGGCTTCCCGGGCCGGTCTGTTTCGTTGTCCTGGTGCGGCGTCGATCATAGCCATGATGTCGTCGCGGGTGAATTCGACGAGCTGGTGGCCCATCGGCGCGGCTCCGGCCCCGAGCATCAGGAGCCGAAGCACGAACGCCCCCTCCTGCTCGAAGAGGAAGACGTCGCGCGGCTTGTTGAGGTCGATGTAGGCCCCGATCACGCGCATCGCCTGCTCGTAGTAGTTCGCGATCTCGGCATGCGGCGTGTCCGCCGTGGACGTGCCCCGCTTCGCGTTGGCAGCCTCCATCAGCTCGGCGACCTCGTCGTCAGGCAGCTCGCGCGTGATCTTGATCAGCGACATCTCGGACTCGGTCCGCGCCCCTGCCGCCGGCATCGCCATCCCCTGCAGGATGAATCCGGCGTCGAGCTCGAGGAGGAGGACCTCCTTGATCCGCTCGCGGTCGACGTAGGCGCCGATGCTGCGGAAGACCTCTTCCCAGCCCTGGCGCGGGCTCCCCTCGTAGATCCGCATGCGACTCTCCAGCTGCCGTGTCGCGGCCCGGTCCGGGCAGAAGGTCAGGATACCAGCCGTTGTATCCGTTTCGACTCAGGCTGGGTTGTGGCGATGTAGCTCGGCGAGCGCGACCGCGATCCGCGCCGCCGTCCTGGCGTTGTTCACGATGAGGCCGATGTTGGTCGCAAGGGTGCGGCCCGCCGACAGGTCCGCCACGCGACCCAGGATGAACGGTGTCACCGCGCCGCCGCGGATGCCCTGTGCGACAGCCTCGGCGTTGGCGGATTCGATCCAGCCGGCGATCTCGGCGGCGGGGATCGCCAGGTCCGCCGGAGGCGGCTGCACGAAGAGGATGCCCCCTGCCCCATCGATTCCCAGGTGGATGGCGAGCACCGCGGCCGCCTCGGTCGGCGAGTCGACCCGATGCGTCAGGCGCAGGCCGGAGGTAGTGGCGTAGAAGGCGGGCAGTTCGTCGGCCCCGATCCCGATGACCGGCACCCGGCGCGTCTCGAGCAGCTCCAGGGTGGCGGGCAGGTCGAGGATCGACTTCGCGCCGCTGCACACGACGGCGACGCGAGTCGCGGCAATCTCATCGATGTCGCTGCTGATGTCGAAGGAGGTCGCCGCGCCCCGATGGACGCCGCCGATCCCCCCGGTGGCGAGGACCCGGATCCCGGCCATCGCGGCGATGCGCATCGCGGCGCTCACCGTCGTCGAGGCCAGCTGCCCGCCGGCGAGGAGTGGCGCCAGGTCGCGCGAGCCGGCCTTGCCCGCGCCGCTTCCCGGATCGGCGAGTCGCTCCAGGATCGCCTGAGGAGCGCCCACCAGGAGCCGACCAGCGTCAACGGCGGTGGTCGCCGGGATGGCGCCTTCATCACGGACCGCACGCTCGGAAGCGAGCGCCGTCTCGAGGTTGTGTGGCACGGGCAGTCCCTGGGCGATGAGGCTGGATTCGAGAGCCACGACCGGGCGGCCCTTGGCGAGCGCCCCGGCGACCTCGTCCGAAATCGCCAGCAGCTTCGAGGTGCTCATCGTGCCGCCGGCTCCGCCGCGATCCTGCCCTGGGCGCCGAGCACCCGCGAGACGAGGCCGCCATCCCGGCTGCCGCGCTCCATCGCCTCGCGGAGCGTCGCCACCTCCGGTGGCCAGCCACCCGCGGAGAGCCGCAGGATCATGGCGGCCACGTACGCGTCCCCCGCGCCGGTGGCGTCGAGCACGCGGGTCGCTGGCTCGACGGCGGGAACGGAGATCGCGAAGCCAGGCCCGGCGGCGGCGGAGCCCGCCGCGCCACCGGTGACCACCGTGATCGTGGCCGGGAACGCGCCCGCCACGGCGTCCGCCGCTGCCGGGAGCGAGGGAAGGTGCTGGCCCAGCAGAGCGGCCGCCTCGTCCCGACCCAGGATAAACAGGGCGACCCGGGCCGTCGCGAAGCGATCCCGCACCCGCGCGGCGAGTGGGGGGTCATCGCGGAGCGACCCGCCACCGGCACTCACCCTGGTGGTCGACGGCAGGGAGCCGAGGAGCTGTGCCAGGGCATCGCCCGTGGCGTCGTCCGCCATCGCGTAGCCCGAGCAGTGCACCCATTCGGCGCCCTCGCACGCAGCCCGCAGGGTTCCCGGATCGAGGGTGACGCGGTCGGAGAGCATCGTGCGCTCGCCTGTCGGGTCGAGCATCGAGATCACCACGCCGCTTCTCTCGGCGGGCAGTCGAGCGACGGTCACGCCATCGGCCTCGAGTGCGGCGAGGAGGAGCCGACCGGGCGCGTCATCGGCGATGGCGGTCGCAAGTCGGACATCCACTCCTGCTCGCGCCAGCCGAACGGCCACATTGGCCCCCTGTCCGCCGGGGGCCAGCGAGATGCTGGCCGGGACGTCGCCACCGGCTCGCGGCGCCTCGGCCGGGCGGACGGTGACGTCCAGGGTGGAGTCGCCGATGACCGTAATCGGCATCAGCGGCGCATCACCACGGCTGCCGCGTGGCGTAGCCCTCATCGGTCGGATGCCAGAAGGCGACCCGCGCGTCGGCGAGGCGCCAACAGAGCCAGACGGGCTCGCCATCCCGGTCGCCGGGGAAGTCGACGAGGCCCATCTCGAGGTCGCGCAGCTCGACCCCCATCTCACTCAGGTGCAGCAGCAGCGTCCGCATCCCCTCCCGGATGTCGGCCGTCTCGGCCTCCTGCCGGCCTGCCGCGGCGGCGCTGTCCGGGCCGCCGTTGGCGTCGAGCTGACGATGCATCTCGGCGTGGGACTCATCGAGACGGCGCTGCTGCACGGCGAGCTGCAACAGCACCGCACGCACCTGCGGAATGAGCGCATTGGCCTCGTCGATCGTGTAGGTCTTGCGCGCGTCTGACATGGCCGTTCGATGGTAGCAGCACGCTCCCGGCAGGCTCCCTCTGGTAGGATCGGGCCGCTTCAGCTGCGGGCCTGCTCCGCGCCGCGACGGCGCCCGCGATCCATTCGCAGGAGGGCGTCAGCCATCACCGATGGCAGATGAGACCCGCCGCCACAGCGGCCCGAATCCCGAGGACGTGCCCAGCGGGCTGGACCCGTACACCGAGTTCGACGACTTCGACCTGCCGTCGTACGTCGGTCGGACGAGCTTCCACAAGCTCCCGGAACTGACCGACGCCGCGGCCCTGGCCGCCCGGCGGCCCGATGTCGCGATCGTCGGGGCGCCGTTCGACGACGCGGTGAGCCATCGGCCCGGCGCGCGATTCGGCCCACGCGCCATTCGAGCGGCTCACTACGACGCAGGCTCCCCCAACTCGCTCCAGCTCGGGATCCAGCCGTTCGAATGGATCGACGTGGTGGACGCCGGGGATGCTCCGGTGACGCCCGCCAACATCGAGCGCGGCCACGCAGTGATCCGCCGCAAGGTGCTCGAGGTGGCGCGAGCCGGCGCGATCCCGATCGTGCTCGGCGGCGATCACTCGATCACGTTCCCGTCGGCCTCCGCCGTAGCGGAGTCGATCGCCCCGAAGCGGCTCGGGATGGTGCACTTCGACGCGCACGCCGACGCCGCCAACAGCACCTGGGGCGTCCTCGCCTCCCACGGCACGCCGATGCGACGGCTGATCGAGTCGGGGGCGATCGATGGGCGCAACTTCGTGCAGGTCGGGCTGCGAGGCTACTGGCCGCCCCCCGAGGTCCTCGAATGGATGCGACAGCACGGCCTCCGCACCCACTTCATGACCGAGATCGAGGAGCGCGGCGCGGAGGCCGTGGTGGCCGACGCGATCGCCGAGGCGCTCGACGGCCCGGAGCTCATTTACCTGTCGATCGACATCGATGTCCTCGATCCGGGGATGGCGCCGGGCACCGGCACGCCAGAGCCCGGCGGGATGCTTTCGCGGGAGCTGCTGCGGGCGATCCGCCAGATCGTCGGCGCGGTCGAGCTGGCGGGGATGGACATCGTCGAGGTGGCGCCGGCGTACGACGTGAGCGACATCACTGCCGCGGTCGCGCACCGCTGCGTGATGGAGGCGATCAGCGCCCTCGCCGCGAAGCGGCGCGCTGCTGGTGGCACGGCTCGACCGAGCGGGCGCTCGCGGGACGGCTAGGTCGTCACCGTGAAGGTGGCATTGGCCACCGGCGTGTCGTTCCGCGCGACCTTGATCGTGTAGTTCCCCACCGCCAGGCCGGTGAAACGGAACCGAGCCCAGCCGTTGCACGAGTCACCGCAACCGATGGACCCAAGGGCCAGGCTGCCGTCACCGACCGCGGTCCCCGCCGAATCGACGACGGTCACGGACAGCACGTCGTGGTCGTTGCCCTTCCGGAACCCGATCCAGACCCAGACCGATCCCCCGCTGACGGTGGCTCCGCTCGAGTTGCAGCCATCCTGGCTCGTCGGCTCCTCGGCGCATGGCTCCGTGCGGGCCGTGAATCCATCGGGCGCGGGGGCCGGCGTTGCTCCGCTGGGAATCGGCGTTGGGGCCGGGAGTGACGGTTGCGCCGAGGCGGCGACGCTCTCCTGGGGCGTCTCGCTGGGCGCCACCGAGATGAGCGGAGTAGGCGATGGCGACTCGACCGCAACGCCGCCGGAAAAGAGGCCGGCCATGACCGCACCGACGCCGATCGCGAGGATGCCGAGAAGCACGAAACCGCCGATCGCCAACGGGCTCATGCCACCGCCCGACCCTCGTCGGCCCCAGTCGTCGTTGGCGGGTGGGTATCGGTAGTCGTATGGCTCGGCCGGGTCGTAGGGCTGCTCGGGCTCCTCGAACCGGTCCACCGGAGGGGGCGGGATGACGGGCGGGGGCGGCGGAGCGCCCTGCCCGGCCGGAGGCGTCGCCGGCGGAGGGAACGTCGCTGGCTGCCTGAAGATGCGTGGCGGCGGGACAGCCGCTACCGGCGGCCGAGTCGGCTCGGCGGTTGGCGGCTCGGCGAGCGGCGGCTCGGCGACTGGGGGTGGTGGGATCGGCCGATCGTCGAAGCCGGGCGGCGTGTTGTCGACGTGGGGCGCCCCCTCGGCTGGCTCGGCGCCAGGCAGGACGAGCTCGTCTTCGGGCTCGGGCCGGAACGGCTGGTAGGCCGACGGACCCGCGCCATAGGCCTCGCCGACGGTTGAGCCACGCCGGAACGCGGCGTCACCGGGCTTGTGGATGCGGATTCGATCCTGCAGCTCCTCGCGGTCCAGCCCTCGCGGCCGCGCCCGGAACGAAGCCGGGATAGCCGTCCCACACTGCGTGCAGAAGGCCGCGGGCGGCGTGGAACGGTGGCAGGTCGGGCATCGAATCTGCCCGGGGAGGGGGGTCGACATACCGCCGCAGGGTACCGCAGCGTTGCCAAGGCGCGCCAGCAGCCGGTCCGGAGTGACCGCCGGGGAGCCATGAGCGCAACCCTAGAATGTCGGGCCGCCGCGAGGCGTCGGAGGAGGGGCATGGCAGACCGGTTCACCGCCCGTCGCATCAACGTCGTCGGAACCAGCGCCGTCGGCAAGACGAGCATGGCCGCCGCGCTGGCTGCGCGACTCGAGGTGCCGCATGTCGAGCTCGACGCGCTGCACTGGGAGGCGAACTGGACGGAGGCGCCCGACGAGGTGCTGCGGGATCGCGTTCGCGTCGCGATCGCGGGTGACGGCTGGGTGGTCGATGGCAACTACGCGAAGGTTCGCGACCTGCTGTGGGAGCGTGCCGAGGCGGTCGTCTGGCTCGACCTGCCGCTGCGCACCGTCCTGTGGCGCTACGCGGTGCGCACCGTTCGACGGATCACCCGCCGCGAAGAGCTCTGGAGCGGAAATCGCGAGCGCCTCTCGACCCACCTCTTCAGCCGCGATTCGCTCCTGTGGTGGATCCTCACCACGTACGGCAAGCGCCGGCGTGAGTACCCACCCCTCCTCGCCGCGCGGCCCGACCTGTTGGCGATTCGCCTCAGGTCAGGACGAGCGGCCGATCGCTGGCTGGCGCAGGTCACGCGAGACGCCGGCTAGGCGCCGGGGCGCTTCCACTCGCTGCCATCGGCGAAGCGCTCGCGCTTCCAGATGGGGAGGCGATCCTTGATCGCCTCGATCACGAACCGGTTCGCCTCGTACGCCTCCGAGCGATGCGGCGCGGCGGTTACGATCGCGACCGCTGCCTCGCCGATCGGCACCGGGCCAGTGCGATGCACGACTGCCGCGACGCATCCTGGCCACGTCGCCTCCGCTTCGCCGATGATCTCCGCCAGGACCGTTGTAGCCATCTCCGGGTACGCCTCGTACTCGAGCTCGAGGACCTCGCGGCCGTCATCGGCTCGGTTGCGCGCACGACCGACGAACGTGACGAGCGCCCCATGCCCCGTCAAGGCGACCGCCGCCTCCAGCCCGGCGACGTCGATCACCGCTCCGGTCAGGCCGCTCGGTCCGCCGCCGCTCACCGGGGGCAGGAACGCGACCTGGTCGCCGTCCTGCAACGCTGCCGGCCACTCTGCGTACTCGCCATTCCGGGCGGCGCGCACGAAGGGCCGGTGCGGGCGGAGCCCGGGGTGGAGCTCAGCCAGGGCTGCCCACGCATCGTCGACCAGCGCGCCATCACGCAGTGTCAGGGTCGTCCGATCCCCGGCGAGCTCGCGGAGCGTGGCAAAGCAGCGAACAGTGACCTCCATCGCACGCTTCAGACGGGCACGCCGGTCAGGTAGGCGAGGCTGGCGCCCGCGATCGAACCTGCCATCACCAGCGCAAGGCCGATGTACAGCAGCCCGGTGCTCGCCTGGAGGGACGCGGCGCGGCTGGCGAGCAGCGCCAGGACGGTGATCCCGATGGGGAGGAGGATGCCCGCCACGAGGCGGAGCCAGGTGAGCCAGCCGATCGGGCCGCCCAGCGGTCCGCTGCTGACCGCGGTGACCGCCACGACGAAGAGCAGCGCCTGGAGTCCCAGCGACGCCAGGAGCAGCCACATCATCCGGCGCAGCGGCGCCGGCGAGAGCCTGGGCGTGACCAGGTACCAGTGGCCGAGCAGCATCGCCGCCGTCACCGCACCGAGCGCTACCGCAATGAGCATCAGTTGCGCGGCGAAGAGCGGCGCATTGAGCGTGCCGCCGGCAACGGCCAGCGCCGCAAGCGAGAAGATTCCCGCTGAGCCCGCTGCGAGCGCGAGCCCGCTGCGGGGAAGCCTGGCGATCGAGGCGGCCAGGTACGCAACGGTCAGCGCGGCCACCGCCCAGACGAGCCCACGGCGCAGGTCGGCGGTCGCGTCCACTGCGGGCGTCGTCACCAGGTTGAGCTCAGAGAGGAGCAGCACCGCCGCACAGACCGTCAGGACGCCCGCCATGAAGAGCCGGTAGCCGCGGGTCGTGCCGCCGAGCAGCTCGGTGCCGCCCACCACCAGCAGCGATCCGGAGGTGAGCGCCGCCCAGAAGATCCAGTTGACGTACGGGAGCGCCTCGAGATCCATCAGTTCCTCGCTCAGCGAGCGAGGCTGCCGGTCAGGCCGATCTCGACCCAGCCGTCGGGGCTGACCCGGACCGGGAAGATCTCGACCGGCTCGGTCGCCGGCGGCACGACCGCCTCGCCGGTGCGCAGGTCGAAGCAGCCGCCGTGCCAGGCGCAGACCAGGACCTCGTCTCGGGGATCGAACCCCGCCTCGGACAGGGGGAAGTCCTTGTGCGAGCAGTTGTTCTGGACCGCGTAGAAGGTCCCGGCATGTCGCACCAGGACCACGGGCGTCCCGTCGATCTCGACCGGGATCAGCTCGCCGTCGCGCAGCTCGGAGGACGCCAGGACGCGGGCATAGCGGATCGGGGCATCGGCCGGCGCGGCGGCCAGGTCCGTCATCGGGCTACAGTGGCCGGGCGAACGCCAGCAGGCGCGGCTCGGTCATGTCCTCGATCGACCAGCGCAGCCCCTCGCGCCCCAGCCCCGAGTCCTTCACGCCGCCATATGGCATCGCATCGGTTCGCCAGGTCGGCACGTCGTTGACGATCACGCCGCCGACCTCCAGCTCGTCGTGGGCGAGCAGCGTTCGTTCCAGGTCGTTCGTGAAGACGCCGCACTGCAGCCCGAACTGGCTGTCGTTGATCTGGGCGATCGCCGCCTTGAAGTCCGGCACCCCGAAGAGGTTGACCACCGGGGCGAAGACCTCCTCGCCGCAGACCCGCGCGTCCTTCGGCACATCGACCAGCACGGTCGGGGGATAGAAGAGGCCGTCCGGCTCGCCGCCGACGAGGGCTCGAGCACCAGCCGCGAGCGCCTCGCCGACCCAGTCGTGCGTCCGCGCGACCGCCTTGCGGTCGACCATCGGCCCGAGATCGGTCGCCGGGTCGAGCGGGCTCCCCATCTTGAGCTGGCGGACCTTCTCGACGAACCGACGCTGGAACTCCTCGAAGATTCCCTGCACGACGTAGATGCGCTGGACGCTGATGCAGACCTGCCCGGAGTAGGCGAAGGCGCCGAACGCCAGCCGGGCCACCGCCCAGTCCAGGTCCGCCGTCTCGTCGACGATCGCCCCGGCATTTCCGCCGAGCTCGAGGACGACCTTCTTCTTGCCTGCCTCGGCCTTCATCTTCCAGCCGACCGATGGGCTGCCCGTGAAGCTGAGGAGCTTGAACCGGTCGTCGGCGACCATCCGGTCGCCGGTCGGCCGATCCATGGGCAGGATCGAGACGGCGCCCTTCGGCAGGTTCGTCTCGGCCAGGTAGCCGGCGATGCGCAGCATCACCAGTGGGTCCTTGGACGGCGGCTTGAGGACGATGCTGCAGCCAGCGGCGATCGCCGGCGCGACCTTGTGCGCCGCCAGGTTGAGCGGGAAGTTAAAAGGACTGATCCCCGCGATCGGCCCGATCGGGTAGCGGCGCACGATCCCGCTTCGACCGCGGTTGGCGGCACTCCAGTCGAGTGGCAGCCACTCTCCATTGATGCGCAGTGCCTCCTCGGCCGCGATCCGGAAGGTGAGGGCCCCACGGGCCACCTCGCCGCCGGCGTCCCGGATCGGCTTCCCCGACTCGCGACTGAGCAGCTCGGCGAGCTCGTCGGCGTCCTGGCTGATCCGCTCGGCGACATGGGCCAGGGCGTCCCGGCGCTCGAAGCTCGCCAGCCGGCGAGTGGCGCCGAATGCCTCGACCGCGGCGGCGGTCGCGCGTTCCAGCTCCTCGGGGCCGGCCTGCCAGGTGGTCGCCACCAATTCGCCGGTGGCGGGGTCATGCACCTCGAGCGGCGTGCCGGCGCGAACGAACTCGCCGGCGAGGTAGATCGGGACGGTCTCGGAGGTCACCTGCGTGGTCACGGCGGCATTCTACGACCGGTCGATGGATGCCTCGTATCATCGGCCTCGTGAATCCGCTCTACATCCTGATCGAGGGCACCGCCTCGCTCTTCTTCATCGGTGCCGCGCTGGCCGCTTCCCGCCGCGGGCGTCTTCCCTTCCTGGAGCTGATCAGCGCGGCGCTGTTCGGGATCCTCCTCGAGGAGGGAGACCAGCTCGTCTTCAAGACCTACCACTACTCGCCCGATTGGATCCTGACCATCGACCTTGCCCCGGTCGTCATCGGCCTGACTTGGGCGCTCATCATCGCGGGTGCGATGCGCCTGACCGATGCGCTGGGCGTGCGCCGCCGGTATGCGCCATTCGTCGACGCCGTGCTCGCCATCAGCCTCGACCTGGCCTTCGATGCGATCGCGATCCGGATGGGCCTCTGGACGTGGCGTGGCATTGGCCCGACCGAGGGCTGGTTCGGGGTCCCGGCCGGCAACTTCTATGCGTGGCTGTTCGTGACCCTTGGCTTCAGCGTGGTGACGCGGTGGCTGCGCGACGTCTCGCGAGGGAGGCCGGCGCTCGAATGGCTGCAGCTGGCGGTCCCGGTCCCGGCGTGGCTCATCCTCCTGGCGGGCCTCGTCCCCTTTTCGATCCTGCGCCCCATCGTCGACCGGAACCTGGGCGGCGGCCTCTGGCTCTTCGGGGTGGCGATGGCGGCCTTCCTGGCAATCTCCGCCTGGGCGGTCTGGGGGCCGGATCGGGTCGGCTCGCGCGGGGAGCGACTCGCCATCCTCGACCTTGGTCTCGCGCTCGGCATGCGCGTGGCCATCCATGGCTTCTTCATCGCCGCACTGGTCCTGATCGGCGCCGCGTGGCATTTTCCGGTGCTCCTCGTTGTCGCACTGGCCCTGCTGGCCGCCGAATGGCCACTCGGGCGGCTCGTCCATGCGCGTCACACCGCGGCGCAGACCGGGCGATGACGACCTCGCACAACACCATCGACTGGGATCGCGCGACGGCGGAGTGCGTCGAGCACCTCCAGGCCCTGATCCGGATCCCCAGCGTCAACCCGCCCGGAGTGAGCGACGGGGCCGCCGGTCGGGACTCGAGCGGTGGCGAGACGGCGGCGGCCAGGTACTGCGCCGAGGTCCTCGTCTCGGCCGGGATCGCGGCGCAGGTGCTCGAGACCCTCCCCGGTCGCGGCTCGTGCTTCGCGCGGCTCCCCGCAACAGTCGCGAACGCGGATCCGCCGCTCGTCCTCCTCTCCCACCTGGACGTGGTGCCCGTGGATGCCGAGTCGTGGACGCACGATCCGTTCGGCGGCGAGCTGATCGACGGGGTGATCTGGGGGCGCGGCGCGGTCGACATGAAGGACATGGTCGCGATGGAGCTCAGCGTGATGCTGGCCCTTGCCCGGTTCGGCGGTGAGCGGTCGCGCGACGTGATCTTCGCCGCGGTCGCGGACGAGGAGGCCGGCGGCGTCTTCGGTGCCGGCCACTGGGTGTCGGAGCGCCCGGACCTCTTCGCCGACGCGTCGGGTCGCCCGGCCGCTGCCGCCCTCAACGAGGTCGGCGGCTACTCGATGACGATCGGTGGCCGGCGGATCTACGCGATTCAGGTCGCCGAGAAGGGGATCGCCTGGACCCGGATGCGGGCAACCGGGACCACCGGCCATGGCTCGATGCCGCATCCGGACAACGCCGCGCTGAAGCTGGCAGAGGCCGTCACCCGCCTGAACAACGCGCCCCGCCCGGCACGCGTCACCCCGGTGGTCGATGCGTTCCTGGGGGCCCTGGACCTCTCCGAGGTCGCCGATGCCATTCGGGCCGGTGACGAGGCAGCCGCCTTCGGCGCGCTCGAGTCCAGGGTCGACGACCCGGTGCTGCGTCGCTCGCTGTCCGCGATGCTCCGCGACACCGTGACGACCACGATGATCCAGGTCGGCAAGAAGATGAACGTCATCCCCGGCAGCGGCGAGGCGCAGATCGACATCCGCACGCTGCCCGGGACCGACCAGGACGCGCTCATCGCCGAGCTGCAGGCCACGGTCGGCGACCTGGCGCAGGTCGAGCCGGTCGTCATGCTGCCCTCGATCGAGGCCGCCGGCGACGCCCCGCTCGTCGGTCTCATGCGAAACGCTCTGCTGTCCGCCGACCCCGAGGCGATGGCGGCGCCGATGATGATCACGCTCGGCACGGATGCCAAGGCGCTCGCCACGATCGGGATCCCGGTGTACGGCTTCGCGCCGTTGCAGCTCGGTCCGGCAGATCCCTTCCTCTCGCTGTTCCACGGCCACGACGAGCGGGTACCGGTCAGCGCGCTCCGCTTCGGCCTCCCCGTGCTGCACGAGGTGGTGAGCCGATTCGCCTCGGCGGAGCCTGGGCTGATCGGCGATTGAAGGGGCCTCGGCTATACTCGCGACCAACTCACTCGACGCTCAGATGCGAATGACCGACCAGACCGACCCCTCCGATCCGGCTCCACAGCCGCGCGCTCACGCCTTCGTCTTCCCGGGCCAGGGCTCGCAGTACGTGGGGATGGGCGCTGCCCTGCTGGAACGCTCCCCTGCCGCGGCAGCCGTCATGGAGCGAGCGGATGCGGCGATTGGCTTCCCGCTGTCGCGCATGATCGCGGAGGGGCCGTCCGAGGAGCTGGACCTCACCGTCAACGCGCAGCCCGCCATCCTCGCCACCAGCGTCGCCTACCTCGAGGCGATGCGTGCCGAAGCTGCGGAGGCCGGCATCGAGCTGGCGCCGATTCGGCTCGCAGGCCACTCGGCGGGACAGTACGCGGCGGCAGTGGCTGCCGACGCGATCGACTTCGAGGCGGCCATCGAGCTCGTCCGCGAGCGTGGCCGGATCATGCAGGAGCGAGGCATCGAGGGCGGCATGGGCGCCGTCATCGGCCTCACCGACGAGCAGGTGCACGAGGTGGTCGACGCCGCCCGTGAGCATGGAGAGATCGGCGTCGCGAACGCCAACGCGCCCGGCCAGATCGTCCTCTCCGGCGTCATTCCTGCCCTTGCCTTCGCCCTCGAGATGAGCAAGACGGTTGGTGCCCGCAAGGCGGTCCGGCTGACGGTCAGCGTCGCCAGCCACTCCCCGCTGATGCGCCGCGCCCGCGACGAGTTCAGCCAGATCCTGGCCAAGGTGCCGTTCCGCGAGCCGCGCGTGCCAATGCTCGGCAACGTGCATGCCAGCCTTATCCGCACCGCCGACGGCCTGCGAAGGGAGCTCTCCGAGCACCTTGTCCACGGGGTGCAGTGGACGGAGACGATCCGGCACATGGCAGCCGATGGCGTGACCGACTTCGTCGAGATCGGTCCCGGCCGGGTGCTCAGCGGCCTCATCAAGCGCATCTCACCCGAGACGTTGACCCACGCGCTCGACGCGCCCGGGGATGGCGCACTGTGGCTTCCCGGCTCCGACGAGGCTGCTGGGTGACCACGCGGCGCGTCGTCGTCACGGGCCTCGGGGTCGTCTCGCCGGTCGGCATCGGGGCGGACGTCTCGTGGGACGCGCTCGTGGCGGGCCGCTCGGGGATCGCGGATATCACCCTCTTCGACACGACCGACTATCCGATCCATGTCGCCGGTGAGGTCAAGGACTTCGACGTCAGCCAGTACATGGACGGCAAGGACGCGCGGCGCCACGACCGCAACACGCACTTCGCGGTGGC
>DATJIJ010000013.1:0-3915 GCA_035493355.1 Candidatus Methylomirabilota bacterium | reverse complement strand
GGCGGATCGACGCTGACCACCTCCGCCTGCTTCCCGAGTCGCTCGGCGGCCATGGCAATCGCCAGCGCCGCACCGAGCGTGTCGCCGTCGGGGTTCTCGTGGCAGAACGCCGAGATGCGCTCCGCACCGCGCAGGACCTCGGCGACGTCGAGCATCAGTCCCCGCCCTCGTCCGGCGCGGGTTCAGCCGCTTCCCCGCTGAGCTCGGCGATGATCTGCAGCACGCGATCTCCCGAAGCGATCGAGTCGTCCTCGCGCATGCTCAGCTCGGGCACGTGGCGCAGCGAGAGGCGTTCGCCGAGCTTTCGGCGCAGCCACGGGGTGGCGACCTTGAGCGCCTGCATCGTCTTCTCGCGCTCCACATCGGTCCCCAGCACGCTCACCCAGACCCGCGCGTGGCCCAGGTCGCGGGCCGTTTCGACCCGGATGATGGTGGCGAACCCAAGGCGCGGATCCTTCATCTCGCGCTGCAGCAGGTCCATCAGCTCCTGGCGGATCTGGCTGTCGAGCCGATCGGTCCGCTGACTCACGGGCGGCGGCAGGTCACGCCTGCTCGGCCACCATCTGGTAGCACTCCACCAGGTCGCCCTCGGCGATCTCGATGTTGCCGAGGCCGATGCCGCATTCGAAGCCCATCGCCACCTCGCGCACGTCGTCCTTGAAGCGCTTCAGCGATTCGACGCGACCCTCGGCCACGACCTTTCCCGCTCGGAAGAGGCGCACCTGGCCGGAGCGCACGATGCGCCCGTCGACGACGTACGACCCGGCGATATTGCCCGCCTTGCCGGCCTTGATCACCATCCGGACCTCGGCGTGCCCCTCGATCTGCTCGACCTGCTTCGGGGTCAGCATCCCGCTCAGGGCCAGGCCGAGGTCATCGGTCAGCTTGTAGATCACGTCGTACAGGCGCACGTCTACGCCGAGGGCGTCCATCGCCCGCTGCGCGCCTGGGTCGAGCCGGGTGTTGAAGCCGATGACGACCGCCTCCGACGCGCTGGCCAGCTGGACGTCCGACTCGTTGATGTCGCCCGCACCCTCGCTGACGATGTTGACCCGCACCTCTGCGGTGTTCAGGCGCTCGAGCGCGTGGCGAATGGCGCCCAGGGAACCCTGGACGTCGGTCTTCAGCACGACCCGCAGCTCCTTGACCTCCGAGGCCTGAATCTGGGCACTGATGTCCTCGAGGGTGAAGGCCGTCTTCCCATCGCCGGAGGTGGCTGCCTCCTCGATCGCCTCGGCCATCTCCCGGGCCGTCTTCTCGTCGGCGACCACGCGCAGGATGTCTCCCGCCTCGGGGAGGTCGCTGAGGCCGATGATCTCCACGGCGGTCGCCGGCTCCGCGGTCTTGACGCGCTTGCCGGCGGCGTTCTGGAGGGCGCGAACGCGCCCGAAGGTCCGACCCACGGTCACGATGTCGCCGATCTTCAGCGTCCCGGTCTGGACCAGGACGGTGGCGACGTTGCCCCGCCCCTTGGCAACCTTCGACTCGATGATGGTGCCGATGGCGGGCCGGCTCGGATTGGCCTTGAGGTCCTGCAGGTCGGCGACGAGGAGGATCATCTCCATCAGGTCGTCGAGGCCGATCTTCTGCTTGGCGGAGACCGGCACGGCGATGACGTCGCCGCCGTACTCCTCGATCAGGACCTTGTTGTCAGCCAGCTCCTGCTTGACCTTGTCCGGGTTGGCGTCGGGCTTGTCGATCTTGTTGATGGCGACGATCATCGGCACCCGGGCGGCGCGGACGTGGTCGATCGCCTCCTTCGTCTGCGGCATGACGCCGTCATCCGCCGCGACCACGATGATCGCGATGTCGGTGACCTGCGCCCCACGGGCACGCATCGCGGTGAAGGCCTCGTGCCCCGGCGTGTCCAGGA
This sequence comes from Candidatus Methylomirabilota bacterium, assembly GCA_035493355.1. GTDB lineage: Bacteria > Chloroflexota > Limnocylindria > QHBO01 > QHBO01 > CF-167. Next base: position 2,042 of record DATJIJ010000013.1, on the reverse strand, counting down.
AGACGATGCGCTTGCCGTTGTGCTCGACCTCGGAGGCGCCGATGTGCTGCGTGATGCCGCCCCGCTCGGCGGTCGCGACGCTCGTGCTGCGGATCGCGTCGAGGAGGCTGGTCTTGCCGTGGTCGACGTGGCCCATGATCGTCACGATCGGCGCGCGCGTGACGAGGTCGGCGGCCCCCTCCTCGGTAAAGAGCACACGCTTGCCGGCGCCCTCCTCGTCGCTGCCGGGCGCCACGATCTCCTGCTGTGACGCTGCCTCGGCGGCCGCCCGCTGCGCAACACCGCGCTCGACCGTCTCGATCCCGAGCTCACCCGCCACGAGCGACGCGGTGTCGAAGTCGATGGACTGGTTGATGGTCGCGAAGATGCCGTTGCGGATCAGCTCCTTGATGACATCGGCGTGGCTGACGGCGAGCGCCACGGCCAGGTCCTTGACGGAGACCGATGACGGCAGCTCGACCGGCGCCCCGCCGCGCGGGACGACCGGCTGGGTCTCGACCGCGAGGCCGCCCTCTGGCCCGCCGTCACGGCGGCGCTGCGGGCGGGGGCCGCGCCGCGGCTGGTATCTACGCGGAGGCATGGGTCAGCTCCGCCAGGATCTGGTCGGGCGCGACCGAGGCGCCCAATGCGCGGTGGATCCCATCGGCCAGGCGCTTCGGCTCGCGACAGGCGGCAGCGTCGCAGACATAGGTTCCGCGTCCGGCTGCGCGACCGGTGGGGTCGACCGAGACGGACCCATCGGTCGCACGAACCACGCGCGTCATCGACCGCTTCGGGTGCACGTCGTGGCAGACAGCGCAGCTCCGCTGCGGCTGGTGCTCAGGCTTCCGCTTCGGCATCGCTCGGCGCCTCCTCGGGGGTGGCGCTGTCATCCGGTGCGCTGCCGTGCGCGGCGGCCGCCGTGGCGACCCCAGCGTCTGATCGAATGTCGATCCGCCAGCCAGTGAGCTTGGCGGCGAGACGGGCGTTCTGGCCCTCCTTGCCGATGGCCAGGGAGAGCTGCCGCTCGGGGACGACCACGTTCGCGATCTTGTGCTCCTCGTCGATGCGGACGCTCAGGACCTCGGCCGGCGACAGCGCCTCGGCCACGAACTGCGAGGGGTCCTCGTTCCAGAGCACGACGTCGACCTTCTCGCCGTTGAGCTCGGCCACGATCGCCTGGATCCGCGCGCCACGCTGGCCCACGGCGGCGCCCTTGGCGTCGACGCCGACCTGGCGGCTCTCGACGGCGACCTTGGAACGGCTCCCCGCCTCGCGGGCGATCCCGCGGATCACGACCGTGCCGTTGTAGATCTCGGGAATCTCCATCTCCATGACCCGGCGCAGGAAGCCGCGATGCGTGCGGCTCACGACCAGGACCGGACCTCGCGTCGTCCGGCGGACCTCGAGGACGTAGACCTTGAGGTGCTGGCCGATGCGGTAGTGCTCACCGGGGAGCTGCTCGCTGACAGCGAGGACCGCCTCGACGCCCTTGCCGAGGTCGAGGACGACCGCCTGATCGGTGGTGCGGTGCACCACGCCGGTCATGATCTCTCCCTCGCGGCTGGCGTACTGGCTGTAGACCACGTCCCGCTCCGCCTCGCGAAGCCGCTGCCGGTAGACCTGGCCGGCGGTCTGCGCGGCGATCCGTCCGAGCTGCGCCTGGGTCACGTTCTCGGGAACGCGCACCTTGGCGCCGACGCCCGTGCTGGGGTCGATCTGCTGGGCGGCGCCGACGAGCATCTGGAGCTCGGGGTCCTCGACCTCGTCGGGGGTCGCGACCACCTCGTACTCGCGGTAAACGCTGATCTGGCCGGTCTCGGGGTCGACGCGCACCACCACGTTCTCGGGAGCGTCGGCATTGCGGCGATAGGCGGATTCAATCGCCTGCTCCAGGGTCTCGATGAGGATCTCCTGGGGCACGCCCTTCTCAGCGTTCAGCTGGAGCAAGGCTCCGATGAAGTCCCGGTTCACATCCGCACCTCGCCCTTTCGGGCAGAAACAAAAACGTGGGACTGGCGAACCGACCCACGTTGCTGAGATCAGTATCGATTAGGTCCGCT
>DATJIJ010000012.1:0-2097 GCA_035493355.1 Candidatus Methylomirabilota bacterium | reverse complement strand
TAAGGCACTGGGGACCGACACGGTGGCCGTCGAAGCCTACGGCCTCGATATCTACCGAGCCGTGCTCGGGGACGAAAGGATGAATATCCCGCCGCTGGGAGTCGATGAGAACGGCGCGCGGGTGGAGGATCTGGCCGGCGTGAAGGGGGCAGGGGCGGTACTGCTGACGCCGGCGCATCAGTTCCCGACGGGTCATGCGTTGTCTGCCGAGCGCCGGGCCTCGGTTCTCGACTGGGCGCGCCGGACCGGAGGGGTGATCCTCGAAGACGACTACGACGGCGAGTTCCGCTACGACCGCAAGCCGGTTGGCGCGCTGCAGGGACTGGACCCGGATCATGTCGTGTACTTCGGAACCGCCAGCAAGTCCATCGCGCCGGCGCTGCGACTAGCGTGGATGGTCGTACCTGAGCACCTCCTCCCTGCGGTTGCGGAGGCCAAGGGCCGTGTCGACACGGTGAGCGTGCTGGATCAGCTGGTCTTCACGGAGTTTGTGACCTCTGGCGCCTTCGACCGACACGTTCGGGGCAGGCGGCAGAACTATCGCCGCCGGCGCGATGAACTCATCGAGGCCATCGCCCAGAGCACCTCTGAGGTTCAGGTCACCGGCATGGCCGCAGGGCTCCAGGCGGTTCTCACCCTTCCCGCGGGGACGGAAGCGCGGGTCCTGCAAGCGGCAGCACGTCAAGGGCTGGTCGTCAGCGGCCTTGCGGAGTTCCGCCATCCGTCCGTCGAAGCGCATCAACCGTGGCGTGATGCGCTGGTCGTCAACTTCTCGGCTGTGTCCGACAGCGCCTGGCCCGGAGCGTTGAGGGCGCTCTGCGGCGTACTGCCCTAGCTCTATCAGCCGAGCGTCGCGCACCCCGAGCCGCGCATCTTCCTCGCCGTGAACGTCGTCGTAGCCCCAGTGGCGGAGGAAGCCGAGGAGCCTGCCCCCCCGCGGTGCGAGGGCTGTCCCGTGAGGGCGCGGTGCGGGTGCCTGGCGACGCCGCCTCGCGGCGCATCGTCCTGGCCTGCTAGCCGGGCAAAGTGGTCTGCGGAATCATCGCGAAGGTGGCCTAAATACCTGGACCTCTTTTCAGTAGCGTGGAAGCACGACGGTCGGGAACCCTCGTCGGCCGCATTCACTCCAATAAGGAGCTTCCTGTGCTTTCCAATCAGCTTTCTGCCTCGCCAGGCCTCGCGCCCAGATCGCGCGTGCTGCCCCCGGGACTTGCGATGACGGGCGCCACCGTCGCCTTCACGAGCATGTATCTCTCTGCCGGTGCATTGACGCCCCTCCTGGTGGCGTACAAGCAACGGTGGGATTTCCCGGCCGCGATGCTCAACGTGGCATTCGCCGCCTACGCGGTCGGGTTCCTCGTCGCCGCCCTTGCGCTGGGCTCGCTCTCGGACTACATCGGTCGCCGCCCCGTGCTGATCGGCGCTCTCGTCGTGCAGCTCGCCTCGAGCATCCTGTTCCTGGTCGGCACGGACGTCAGCTGGGTCATCGCGGGACGTATCGTGCAGGGGCTGGCTGGTGGAGCCGCGACCTCGGCGTTCACCGCCGCGCTGGTCGAGTTCGCCCCGGAAGGCAAGAAGAGGCTCGGCACGATCCTCGGGAGCATCAGCCTCACCGGGGGCCTCGCGATGGGGTCGCTCCTGGCGGGGCTGGCCATTCAGCTGACCCCGGCGGCGAACACCATCGTGTTCATCGTGCTGATCGCGCTCACCGTCCTTGGCGGTATCACCGTGCTCGCCTCCGCCGAGACGGTGACACGCACCTCGGGAGCGGCCCGGTCATTGATCCCCCGGGTGTCGATCCCGGCGTCCGCCCGCAAGGAGTTCTACGCCGCTGCGCCGGTGGTCGCGGCCGTGTGGATGCTCGCCGGCCTGTCCGGTGGGTTGGCGCCGAACATGGTGCGCAGCGTCTTCCACCTCAACAGCCCGTTCCTGGGCGGCTTCGCTGGATTCGTGGCTCCGGCAGTGGCTACCGTCATCGGCCTCGTTTTCGCCAAGGTGCCCTCGCGCCGGGCGATGATCATCGGCATCTACGCCTCCATCATCGGGGCCGCGGGGATCATCGGCGGCGTCTTCGCCGGGAGCCTGGCGCTGATGATC
>DATJIJ010000011.1:0-6491 GCA_035493355.1 Candidatus Methylomirabilota bacterium | reverse complement strand
CAGGCGTCAACCTCTATCGCTTCCGCGAGGGCAAGGTCGCCGAGATTTGGAACCATCGGGACGATCTGGGACTGATGGAGCAGGTTGGCGCGCCGGTGTTCGCGGGGGCCGCCAGCGAGGAGGTCCAGCGGCGGGAAGCTCGACCCGATGAGTGACGAAGACCCAACGGGTGCCTGATCAGCCGATCGCACTCTCCGGCGAGGAGGTCTCGGGGCTGGGCGGATCTTCGGCCTGGATGCCGATCTGGTGCTTCTTGGCAAACTGCATGCGGCGGTCGGCACGCTTCACCGCCTCCCCTGCTGAGCTCACGCCAGGGCCCAGGAAGATGATCCCGATCGAGACACCGACGGAGAACACCTTGTCGGTCGTTCGGGACACGACCGGCTGACAAATCCGCTCGCGAATGCGCGCGGCGAGCGTGACCCCGGTTGCTTCATCGGGCACGTTCAGCAGCAGCACGCTGAACTCGTCTCCGGCATTGTGCTGCCGCCCCACCACATCGGTCTCGCGCACGGAGGCGTGCAGCCTGCCCGCGACGGCAACGATGGCCTCATCCCCCACATCCGTTCCAAGTTCCCTGTTGAGAATGCCGAATCCGTCGAGGTCGAGCATGAGCAGGGCGTGCAGCCGCCCGTTCTTGCGCGCATCAAGTACGGCGGTCTCAAGGCGGGGCCTGAAGCCGAGGTGGTTCAGGAGGCCGGTCATGTGGTCGCGGTGCCCACGTTCCCACCAGTCGTCACGATCCCAGATGACCAGCACGAGGATCACGCAGGCAATCGGCGCCCACCAGTCGACGCCGACGTAGACGAGGGCCATCAGCCAGGCCAGGATCCCCTCGGCCACGACCGTCGCGCTGAAGATCCGGTCGTACGAGCGGAGGACGTCGAAGACGCTCACCTCACGCCGCATCGCTGCGATCGGGAGGACCATGGCGACGTTGATCACCGTGAACACAGCGGCGACCGCGAGGGCGGACGCGAACTGGACTGCCCCACGCTCGATGCCGGCCGAGGTGGCCAGGATCGTGACCCCATCGCCGGCCGTGCCGGCGGCAATGGCCGATATTGCGATGATCGCGTGGTTGCCAAGCATCCCGTACCACGGAACGGCGGTGAACTCGCGGCGCTCAAACTGGGAGAGGAGTCCCATCCAGCCGCCGACGACGGGACCGCCCAGGATGGTCCCGGCGACCACGAACGGCATGTGGAAGGTGAGCACCGCGCCGCTCTCGAGCTCGCGCGACCGGAGAGCGCCAAGCAGGCCGAAGAGCGTCCAGTAGCCAACGCCCACCAGAATCGCCGCGGACTTGTCCACGCCATCCCAGTGCATCGCAATCGCCGGGTGCAGCGGATAGCTCGTCGTCGTCCACCAGACGAGCGCGATGGCTGCCGCGGCAACCGCGAGTGCATAGGCCTTGCCGGGGGCCTCGGCGGCCATGTCCGGCGTGCGAAGAGCTGCGAATTCCAGGGAGGTAGGGGTGGTGCGGGCGGCGGGGTCGGCAGTGAGGCTCACTCGATGGCCTCGTTCGTTGCCAAGGTGACGACCACCTGCGACCCCCTTCCAATCGCGGCGCTTGTCGCGCCGATTCGCGTACTTTCTGGTCCCTGACCTACAGGATCAATAAGCCGAAAGTCCTAGTCCTGGAAGCGGGTACGGGTGTGCCCGCGGTGGTGCCCAGAGAGTCGAGGCGCCCCGTCCGCGGGGACGGGGCGCCTGCTTGCGCTCAAGCCGATTGGTCGGCCTGGCGCGACCCGTGGTTGCTCACTCGCGGGGAGTGGTGACCGACTGCTGGACCGCGCGGGCGAGGATCTCGAAGACTGGCGCGAGTTGACCGAGGAGCTCGGCGTTCTCTCCGTAGATCGACAGGTTCGTCCCTTGCAGCACCTTTGAGGCAGCCTCCACGATCTGCGGCGCCTGCTCCAACGGCAGCATCTCGCGGCGCATCTCCTGCTGAGCACGGGGCAGGAACAGCTCGTGTTCGACCTCGGAGGCGCGGACCTGGTTCTTCACCTCGCGCAGGGCCAGCTCCTCTCGCAGGACCTCGCCTTCGCGCGCGAGCTTCAGGAGGCGTACGGGAGCCTCGAGGTTGACCTTCCCCTCCTCGGTCGCCATCTGCGACGCGAAGAGCTCCTCCTGCCGCCGCAGGTCCTCGCGATCCGACGCGAGCTTCTGCTCCGCCAGGCGACCCTCGGAGAGCATCGAGGTGAGCTCGGCCTCCTCGGACGTGAGGATGTCGGATTGGTCGCTCTTGAGCTTGATCTCGTTGCGGACCTCGGCCTCCAGCTGCTGGCGCAGCTCGGCATCCACGATGTAGACCTGGGCCAGCTGGGCGACCTCGATGCTGATTCCCCAGTCATTGGACTGACCTTCGGAATGGATCGTCGCCTCCAGGGCAGCCTGGACGACTCCGCTGAGGGTGGTCTTCCGCTGCTCGATGCACTGGGCCATGGTCATGTGCGAAACCGCGTCTCGCAGCTCGCCGAGGGAGACGTGGGTCAGCAGGGAGTTGATCTGCTGGATGCCATCCCGGCCGCTGAAGTCGAAGAGGTGAGCGGCCGTAACTGGATCGGTGATGCGGTAGATGACGATTCCCTTGAAGCGCAAGGGAATGCCGTCTTGGGTCTCCTGGGTGAATTCGAAGGTGGCCTCGTGCTTGACGCTTGGCACCAGCACGAAGATGGTTCCCGGCAGGAGGAAGGCCTGGACGGCGACCCCCCTGTTCTCCAGAACGCCCTTCCGGCCGACAAGAAGGTACTGGTTGGGGTTTGCCCTCACGAACGCCATGGCTGTGACCTCGTACTCGGCAACCCGGAAGGAAGGGCCGATCGCTGCCTCCGGCAGGTCACCCCCTCAATGTCTCACCAAAGGTACGGGCCGGTCACTAGCCCATTAGTCCTAGGCCCCAGCAGCGCTCCGCGTCAGCTCGAGAGCTGCACCTCGAGCAGGAGGCCAACATTCGTCAGCAGCCAGATGGAGTCACCGACGAAGCTGAAACCGAAGTAGTCGTTCTGCTCGCCGGGGATATGCCAGGTCTCGGTCGTGGCGAACGATGCGGTGTCGAGTCGCAGCAGGTCGGAGCCATCCACCGACCAGAAGGAGCCGTCGCCAAAGATCCATGGCACGGCATCGGGGTAGAACCGGCGAATGGCGGTGTTCGACTCAGGGTCTATTTCGCTGATCTTGGCCAGCGCGTCTGTCACATAGAGGGACTGGTCGCCGACCACGAGGGCTTCCACGGTAACAACGTCGATGGTGGCGACCTCGTTGGTCTCGGGGTCCACGCGGATCACGATGCTCGAATTGGGGACCGTGGTCCAGATGTCACCAAAGGCGAGCTGAAGGTCCTTTGGACCGCTGGGGCCAGGTTGCCCCGCGTCGATCCGGGCCACCACGGCATTCGTGGCTGGGTCGATGCGCCAGATGGAACCGCCGCGGTGGTTGGATACCCACACCGCGCCCGGCGTAACTGCGATCCCTTCGGGATTGGTGCCCACCTCAATCTCGGCGACCACGGTGTTGGTCGCGGGATCGATCCGCGAGAGCTTGTCCTCGTCGAAGGTGGTGACCCAGACTGCGCCCTCACCGATCGCGAGCGATCCGAATTCGCCGGTCCCAACAGGGATCGTCACGAACGCCCCGTCGGCGCGGTTGACCCGGGCCACGCTGCCATCGGCGAGCCGGAGCCACGCCGCATCCTCGCCGAGGGCCATCGCGGTGCCCTGGGCCAATCCCTCGAGCGCAAAGGACTTGAGAACGGTCGCCGTGTGTTCCACGGGTGGGGGCAAGGCCGTTGGGGCGGAAGAGGGCGACGCGCTCGCCAGCGGCGCCGACGCAGAAGGGCTCCCGGCCGAGCACGCGGCCAGGACCAGGACCAGGGCCGCTACCGACCGGGGCGCATATTTCATTCCGACCGAGTATGCGGCAGGGACCCGTAACGCGATAGCAGTGGTGACTGGCCTCCCGTGGCCTACGCTGCTTTTGTGACATACCGCGGGAACATCTGGCGGCTCTTCACGGCCGAGGGACTGTGGTCATTCACCCTGTGGGTGCCGATCTGGGTCGTCTTCCTCCAGGGGAAGGGCGTGACCCTGACGCAGATCGGCGTGCTCGAGGGGGTCGCCTGGCTCATCACCGCATTCCTCGAAGTCCCGACCGGTGCCGTCGCCGACCGCTGGGGTCGCAGGGCCTCGATCGCGATGGGCCAAACGCTGTATGCGCTGGCGATGTTCCTGATCCTCACCAAGGCACTGTCGCCCGCCTTCCTGCTGGGCTATCTCCTCTGGAATTCGTCCATGGCCTTTGCCAGCGGTGCGGATAGCGCGCTGCTGTATGACACGCTCAAGGCGGATGGGCGGGAGGACCAGGCGGCGAAGCAGGCGGGCCGATACGCCGCGATCCAGCAGGGATCCCAGGGCCTGGCCGCGATTGCCGGGGCGGCCATTGCCACCGTGGACATCACGCTGTGCTTCGTGATCTGCGGCGTTGCGTCGTTGGTGTCGGCGGGGCTCGTGCTGACGATGAAGGAGCCGCCGCACGTGGAAGAGGACGGCCTTGGCCGGCTCGGCTACTGGAAGAACCTGCAGGTGGCTGTCCGCATCGCGGCGAAGCGCCCGGTTGTGCGCACGCTGCTGCTGCTGTACGCCACCGTCCTCACCCTGCCGCTGGTCGTGTACTACGTGCTCCTCCAGCCGTACGCGATTGGCGTCGGGCTGCCGATCGCGACGCTGGGGGTCGTCGTCGCCGGCGTGCAGCTGACGAGCGTGGTCGCCTCCTGGCTGGCTCACCGCGCAACGAGGTACCTGGCGCTGACCTCGATCGCCACGATCGCGGTTGGGGTTCTGGTCGTGGCCCAGACGTTGATGGGCGCTGTGCCATCGATCCCCTCCATCGGCCTTGTCCTCCTGGTCGCGATGGTGCCGGCCCTGTTGGGGCCGCTCTTCCTGGCGCGGCTCAACGACCTGATCCCGAGTGCCCAGCGCGCGACGATCCTCTCCCTGGGCGCGCTGATGTTCGAGCTGGGGCTGGCCATCTCCATGCCACTGCTGCTCATTGCGGCCGATCGGCTCGGACCGCCGCAGGCGATCCTGATCTCGACCGCGATCTTCGGCGTCGCGGCCGTTCCACTGCTCATGCTCTGGAGGGGCGCCGAACGCCGTGTGGCTACCATCTGACCATGACGCTTCCTGAGATTCCCGGCCTGACGACCCGTGCTGCGACGCGCTCCGACGTCGCGGCCATCACCGCCCTCATTGCTGCGTGCGAGACGGCCGACAACGGCCTCGCCGAGGTCCACCGAACCGATGTCGAGCAGTCCTTCGAACTTGCTCATGCCGAGGCCGGCGTGATCGTCGTCGAGGCGCCGGATCAGCTGGTCGGATGGGCGACCCTGGCGGACCGCCGCGCCGAGGTGGACGTGCATCCCGCGTGGCGCGGCCGAGGCATTGGCGCGGCGCTGCTGGCGTGGAGCGAGGATCGCGCTCGGGCAGCCGGCATGCCCATGGTGCGCCAGGTCGTCACGAACGCGGACACGGCCGCCCATCGCCTGTTCGAGGCTTCCGGCTACTCGGTTCACGGTACGTCCTGGATCCTGGCGATGGAGATGGGCGACGCCCCACCAGAGGCGGTGGTTCCGCCAGGGATCACGATCCGTCCCTACCGACCCGAGGACGCCCGGGCGGTCTACAGAGTGATCGAGGATGCGTTCAACGAATGGCCGGGCCGCCAGCCAACGACATTCGAAGGGTGGTCTGCGCACGTCCTCGCCCACGCGGCCTTCGCGCCGGGGCTGTCACGGCTGGCGTTCGAGCGTGACGAGCTGGTCGGAGTGGCGCTGTGCGACGACTACGAAGGCCAGGACGAGGGCTGGGTGCCGCAGGTCGCGACCAAGGCGACGCATCGGCATCGAGGGATCGCGCGGGCCCTGCTCCAGTCCGTCTTTGCCGCCTTTCACGCGACCGGTCGACGGCAGGTGGGGCTCTCCACGAATTCGGGGACGGGCGCACTCACGCTGTACGAGCGGATCGGGATGCGGGTGCGCCGGACCTACACGTCGTGGGCAAAGGAGCTGAACTAGCCGGCCGCCGAGTTGACCCGGACGCGCATACTCGCGACATGGTCGGCTACTTCGTCCGACGGGTGCTCTGGATCGTTCCGGTCCTCTTCTTCGTGTCGATTATCACCTTCACGATGATGCACCTCGCCCCAGGCGGGCCGTGGGACCACGAGAAGCGGATTCCGCTCGGCACGCAGCAGCACCTGAACGCGATCTACGGCCTGAACGACCCAGTCCCGGTCCAGTACCTGCGCTGGGTCGGCAACTTCGTGCATGGCGATCTCGGGCCTTCGTACAAGTACACGGAGCGGGACGTCAACGACATCGTCGGGGATGGGATCGGGACCACCTTCCACCTCGGCGTGATGGCGTTCATCCTGTCGGTGCTGGTGGGGGTCACCCTTGGGGTCGTAGGGGCGTTGCGGCACAACAAGCTGCC
>DATJIJ010000010.1:0-3620 GCA_035493355.1 Candidatus Methylomirabilota bacterium | reverse complement strand
CGCCTCGTTGCGCGGGCCGGTCCTCCTGTTCTTCTGTAGCGGCATCGCGTGGCTGCTGCTCGGCTCGCTGCTCGGGACGTTGGCGGCCTTCAAGATGAGCTTCCCGCATCTGCTCGACTCCGCGGACTGGCTCACCTTCGGTCGCGTGCGCCCTGCGCACCTAAATATCATGATCTACGGCTGGGCGTCGTCCGTGGGCATCGGCGTCGGCATCTGGCTGATGGCCCGGCTCTGCCGCGTGGCGCTGCGTCATCGCGGGCTCCTCATGGGCGCGGGCGTGGTGTGGAATCTTGGCGTCCTCATCGGCACGGTCGGCATCCTCGCCGGGCAGAGCCGCTCGATCGAGTGGCTGGAGTTCCCCGGCTGGGCGACGCCGGTTCTCTTCCTCGGGTATGCGCTGATCGGTGTCTGGGGCGTGATCATGTTCCGCTTCCGCCGGCCCGGGCACGTCTACGTCTCGCAGTGGTACCTGCTCGCGGCGTTTCTATGGTTCCCGTGGCTCTACGCCACGGCGAATACCCTCCTCATCTGGCAGCCGGTCCAGGGCTCGGTCGTCGGCGCGGTGAACTGGTGGTACGGCCACAACGTCCTCGGCCTCTGGTTCACGCCCATCGGGCTGGCGAGCGCCTATTACATGATCCCGAAGGTCATCGGCCGCCCGATCCACAGCTACTATCTGTCCATCCTCGGCTTCTGGTCGCTCGCGTTCTTCTACAGTTGGAATGGCATGCACCACCTCATCGGAGGGCCGTTCCCGGCCTGGATGATCAGCGCCAGCGTCGTCGCGAGCATCATGATGTTCATCCCCGTGCTAACCGTGGCGATCAACCACCACAGCACCATGCGCGGCCACTTTCAGTATCTGAAGTGGAGCCCCACGCTGCGCTTCACCGTCGTCGGCGCAATGACTTACACCCTCGTGAGCCTGCAGGGCAGCCTGATGGCCATTCCCTCGCTGAACAATCTCACCCACTTCACCGACTACACGATCGGCCACGCCCACCTCGGGCTCTACGGCTTCTTCACCATGACCATGTTCGGCGCCATGTATTACATCGTGCCCCGGCTGGTCGGCTGGGAATGGCCCTCGGCTACGATGATCCGCTGGCACTTCTGGCTCGCGACCTCGGGCATCGCGATCATGGTCGCGTCGCTCACCCTCGGCGGCTTTTTGCAGGGGCTGGAGCTGAATGACCCGGAGGTGCTCGACTTCCTCTCCTCCGTCCGCGTCGTCGCCCCCTTCCGCTTCATCCGCGCCTGCTCGGGCATCCTGCTCAGCGCGGCGCATCTCGTCTTTGCGGTCCTGTTCATTCGCATGCTGCTGCGCCATGGAGTGCGGCAGGTGGGCCCGGCGCTCTTTTCCGCGCCGGAGAAACCGGGAGACCTCCCCGCCGTATGAACCGCCTCCCGCTGCTCTTCGTCGGCATCCTGCTCGTCTTCTCGACCTCGTGGATCGGGCTCGTCGCATACCCGTACCTCAATCTCGGCCACCTCGCGCCCGGCACCTCGAGCGACGGCCTCGTCCCGCCGCCGATGACCGCGAGCGCCATCGCCGGGGAGCGCGTCTACGCGGCGAATGGCTGCATCTACTGCCACAGCCAGCAGGTGCGGCCCGCCTGGCTCTCGACGGATATCCAGAAGGGGCTCGGCCCCCGCCAGACCGTCGCGCGGGATTACATCCGCCAGAGCCCGACCTTCCTCGGCACCATGCGGTCCGGGCCGGACCTCAGCAATATCGCGCTGCGCCAGCCGCTCCCCGGCTGGCACTACCAGCACCTCTACGAGCCCGACATGGTCACCGCCGGCTCGATCATGCCGTCGTTCCGCTTCCTGTTCAGAGTCCAGCCCATCCAGGGCCAGCCAAGCCTCGAGGCGGTCACCGTGCGCGGTCCGCATGCGCCGCCGCCCGGCTACGAGGTCGTCCCCACCCAGGACGCGCGCGACCTCGTCGCCTACCTGCTCTCGCTCAAGCACGACTACCCCTTGCCCGAGGTGCCCGAGCCGCCGAAGGCAAAGAAATAGGATGAGCGACGACACTCCACCGCCCGATCCGAAGGCCTTCGCCGACCCTCCTCAGCCGGAGGAGATCGATCTCTCCCGCACGCACGGCTCCATCCTCCGCGAGCACAACGAGCCCGCCGAGGGCCGGGAATCCGTGCCGCTCTGGCTCGTCGGCCTCATCATGGCGCTCGTCTTCTGGGGCGGCCTCTACCTCGCCTACTACAGCGGCGGATTCCGCGCCGACGCCTTCCTGCCCCGCAAGGACATGACGGGTGGAGGAGACGACCTGCGCGATCCGTCCATGCTCGGGAAGCGCGTCTTCATGCAGAATTGCGTGCTTTGCCATCAAGCCGACGGCCTCGGCATCCCGCGCGTCTATCCGCCGCTCGCCGGCAGCGAATGGGTGCTCGGGAGCGAATGGCGGGGGGACAATCACCTGGTGGCGATCGTCCTGCGGGGCCTCCAGGGCCCGGTCGAGGTGAGGGGAACGGTTTTCAACAACGCCATGCCCGGCTGGGCCCGCCTTCACGACGACGAAGTCGCCGCCGTGCTGTCGTACATCCGGAGCGAGTGGGGAAACACCGGCGCGCCGATCTCGGCGGAATTCGTGAAAACCGTGCGCGAACAGACCACCCAGCGCGAGACCCCATGGTCCCCCGGCGAGCTCCAGGCGATCGCCCGCACCGTCGCCCCCCCACCGACCCCCGAGCCGGCGGTTTCCCCGACCGCGCCCTCCGTGGCGCCGGAAGGCGTGATCCAGAAAGCCCGGCGGTGAGCGGCGCAGAGAGCCTATAGGTCCTATAAGTCCCATAGGCCCTATCAACCAACCCCCTCCGCCGAGGTGGTCCCGCGACCGCGGGACTGTTCAGTTCACACTCCCGTGCCTGGCGGCTCGATGATTCTCAACTAACCTCTCTCAACTATCGACTGCATTGCTCGCTTGTCTTGAAGCCCCGTCAGCCATAAATCCCAGCTCGGCCGATGGTCTTCAATAGCGTCTCGTTCCTTATCTTTTTCGTCGTGATCCTGGGGCTCTACCAGCTCCCGATCTCGTGGACGTGGCGAAAGGTCATCCTCGTCGTCTCCAGCTATTACTTCTACGCCGCGTTCAATATCGCGTTCCTGCCCATCCTCATGTTCACCACCGTGCTGGACTGGTTCACGACCACGCGCATGCAGCGGTGCGAGTCGCGCGCGGGCCGGCGCGTCTACCTGCTGATCAGCCTTTGCACCAGCCTCAGCCTGCTCAGCTTCTTCAAGTACGGGAATTTCCTGCAGCAGAATGCGGTCACCCTGCTCGCCTCGCTCGGCATCCATTATCAGCCCATGCTCTGGCACCTCGTGCTGCCGGCGGGCATCTCCTTCTACACCTTCCAGTCGCTCTCCTACACGCTGGACATGTACCGGCGGTCGCATCCGCCCGCGCGGTCGTTCCTGGATTTCGCCCTGTTCGTCACCTTCTTCCCGCAGCTCGTCGCCGGCCCGATCGTGCGCGGGCACGACTTCCTCCCGCAGCTCGACACCCCGCGCCGCGCCACCAGCGCCCAATTCTCCTGGGGCCTGCTTCTCCTGCTCTTCGGCCTCTTCCAGAAGATCGTCTTCGCCGACGCCATCCTCGC
>DATJIJ010000009.1:0-3326 GCA_035493355.1 Candidatus Methylomirabilota bacterium | reverse complement strand
GACGACGCTCTTCGGAACGACCGCGAGCCTCCCCACCGGCCCGGCCACGCTGGCGCTCATCTCGGAGAAGCCGCTCCTCGTGGCCGCCTGCCGCCGGCTGGGGCCGGAACGCTTCAACGTGCGCGCCTGGCACATCCAGGCCGAGCTGAGCGGTGACCGCCGCGCCGACGTCGCCACGCTCACGGAGGCCGTCGCGCGACGCATGGAGGAGGCGATCAGCCTCGCACCCGAGCAGTGGTTCGCCGCCTTCCAGCCGATCTGGGACGACATTCGGCCGGCCAATGGCTGATGCGACCAAGCCGCGCAGCGGCGGGGCGCGCGGGCGCGCCGACATGCACCTGCACACGCTCTACTCGGACGGAACCATGGAGGTGCAGGCGCTGCTCGACCACGTCGAGCAGCGAACGGACCTCGACCTGGTCGCGGTGACCGACCACGAGCGCATCGACGGCGCGCTCCGCGCTCAGGAGCTGCACGCGGCGGGCGACTACCACTTCGGCCTCGTCGTCGGCGAGGAGATCACCACCCGTCGGGGGCACCTGCTGGCCCTCTTCCTGACCGAGCGGATCCCCGCCCTGCGGCCGCTGGAGGAGACGATCGAGCGGGTTCACGACCAGGGTGGGATCGCGATCGCCGCACACCCCATGGCGCCGCTGACCCCGAGCCTTGGCCGCCGCAGCCTCATGCGGCTGCATCGCGACCCGGATCAGGACCATCGGCTCGACGCCATCGAGATGCTGAACCCCAGCGTCGCCGGTCGCGCACGGCGCCCGCACCGGCACGCGCTCAACCAGGTCATGGAGCTCGCCGCGGTCGGCAACTCGGATGCGCACGTGCTCGAGCACATCGGCACCGGCTGGACCTGGTTCGTCGGCGCCAGCGCCGAGGACTACCGCCGGGCGATCGCCGAGCGCACCACCGAGGCGGAGGGTGAGTACTGGACGCACTGGCACAACGTGAGTGTCTACGGCCGGCAGCTGGTCGCCAAGGCCAGGCACGTCCGGCATACTCTTCGTCCCACAGGAGAGTGGCGATGACCGAGTCGATCGCTCCACCCGCGCCGCCCGCCGCGGCAGGTGCGCCGACCCCGGCCACCCCATCGGTCGCCGAACGCGCCCCGCTGAAGATCGGGATCGTCAGCCCGTACGGCTATCCGCACCCTGGCGGCGTCAACGAGCACGTCCGCCACGCCTACGAGGCGATGCGACGGATGGGCCACGACGCCTGGATCATCACCAGCAAGTACGGCAAGGAGCGCGAAGACGAGGGACGGGTGATCCGCCTGGGGACCGGCTACGCCTTCCCGGCCAACGGCAGCATGGGGCGCGTCACGCTCGGCTGGCGCTTCAAGCAGCAGGCCCGCGACCTGCTCGCCGAGCACGGGTTCGACATCCTGCACTTCCACGAGCCATTCGTGCCGTTCCTGTCGCCGACCGTCCTGGACCAGTCGAACACGGTCAACATCGCCACCTTCCACGCCTTCGGCGGCTTCTCACCGTCGTACTGGGTCGGCAAGTGGTTCGCCGGCCGCCTCAACCAGAAGCTGCACGGCCGCATCGCGGTGAGTGGCGCGGCGCGTCATTTCATCAGCCGCTACTTCCCCGGCGACTACCGGATCATCCCCAACGGGGTCGACCTGGACCGATTCGCCGATGCCGAGCCGTTCGAGGAGCTGCGCGACGGCACCATCAACATCCTCTTCGTCGGCCGCTTCGAGGAGCGCAAGGGGCTCATCCACCTGCTCCGCGCGTACCACCGCCTGCGCAAGCGGCACGTCGACGCGCGGCTGCTCATCATCGGCTCGGGGCCGAAGCAGCGCGAGTACCGGCGCTTCATCGGGCTGCGCCAGATCCGCGACGTGCAGTTCCTGGGCCGGGTGTCGGATGACGCAAAGGCGCGCTACTTCGCGAGCGCCGACATCTTCTGCGCCCCCGCAACCGGACAGGAGAGCTTCGGGATCGTCCTCCTCGAGGCGATGGCCGCGGGCGTGCCGATCGTTGCGTCGGACATCCACGGCTACAAGAACGTGGTGCAGCGCGGGGTGCAGGGCCTGCTGGTCGAGCCGCGCAACCATCGCGCGCTGGCGGCCGCCCTCTACCGCCTCTCGAGCGACGCCGACCTGCGCCACCGGATGGGCGAGGAGGGGCGAGCCAAGGCCCCCGAGTACTCCTGGGACCGCGTCACGGAGCAGATCGTCGACTTCTACCACGAGATCCGCGAGCAGGCGGCGGTCGCCAACGAGACCCGCCGCTAGATCGGCTTGCGGTAGACCCTGTCGGTGCGGGTAACGAGGAAGCCACTCGCCTCGTAGACCCCCAGTGCACCTGTCCCGTTCTCGGCATCCACCCCCAGCCCGGCGCTGGTCATCCCCGCGTCGCGCAGGACGCGGAGGCTTTCGGCCACCAGCGAGCGGGCGATCCCCCGCCGTCGCCAGGCGCGGCGCACCCCGACCGAGTTGACCCAGCCGCGCTTCAGCCCCAGCTCGGCGTTCGCCTCGTGGTCGATCCGGTTCAGGACCTGGCCCACAATCTCGTCGCCCTGCCAGGCCACCACCCACAGGCTCATGTCGCGCCGCGGATCGGTCCGCTTCCGCTCGAAGCTCGCCTCTGAATCGTCGACCGATCCCCAGTGGTCGCGAAAGACCTCGATCTCGACCTGCCAGATCGCCCGCAGGTGCTCCTCGAGCGCAGGGCGCAGCTCGATCCCCGCGGGGAGGGGGAACGCCTCGATGTCGTCCAGGTTGCGACGCTCCATCTCATAGTCGTAGCGCACGACCTCGTAACCGTTCCCTTCGAGCAGTGCCAGGCGCCCGGCCTCGGCCTCGCCGGCCCAGCTCTCGAGGCGTTTCTCGACTGGAGGATGCCCAGCCGCGACCCGTCGCTCGCGCTCCTCCATCCAGCGCAGGAGGGCGGTTCCGAGGCCGCGCCGGCGCCAGTCGGGGTGCACCTCGCCCCAGATGGAATAGTTCCGGCCGCCGTCGTTGTCCTGCTCCCAGCCACCCTCGGTGTAGGCCACCACCTTTCCGTCCACCTCCGCGAAGAGGAGGTCCGCCGCCAGGTCCAGGTTCGAGGGATGATCGAGCCAGCTGGCGATCTGCGCCAGCGCGAGGCGGTGCTGGATGCCGTTCGCCTTCATCGCCGCGTTGACCAGCTCAGCGATGGCGGCATCGTCGGCGGGGCGCTGGATGCCGCGGAAGCGGAGGCCGGGGATGGCGGGGGCGTCGGCGAGCAGGATCGTCATCGCTGGATCTCCATCGGCTTCTGGTAGGCGCTCGAGCGCAGGTGGACCTCGAACCCGGCACGCTCGTAGACGCCCAGGGCACCGGT
>DATJIJ010000008.1:0-18310 GCA_035493355.1 Candidatus Methylomirabilota bacterium | reverse complement strand
ACCGGGGTCAGCGCCCCAACCTCGAGCCGCGAGACCGCGAGCAGCTGGCCGACCATCCGACGCAGCCGATCCGCCTGCTGGGCAATCGTCTCGAGGTCGGCCCGCGCCGTCTCGTCGAGCCCCTTGGACTGCTGCAGCTCGGATGCCACCGCCCGGATGCTGGTCAGCGGGGTCTGGAGGTCGTGGGTGATGCCACGCAGGAAGTCGGTCTGGACGGCCGCCATCCGGTTCAGCTCCTCGGTCTGGAGACGCAGACGGTTGTAGAGGAGCGCGTGGTCCAGCGCGGTGGCCGCGTGCTGCCCGATGAGTCCGAAGAGGTTCAGCTCGGCCGGTGAAGGATCCGCCCGACCCTCCCACGGGGCGAGGAGGATGGCTCGCAGCTCCTCGCCGGCGGCGACGTCCACCACGGTGAAGGCGCCCCACGGCCCTCCAACGAGGCGGGCATCACGTGGAGACGGCCCGCGCGACTCGGCGGTCGCTGCCCAGCGATGCACCTCGTCGAGCGTCCCGGGGAGGGATTCGGGGTTCGGACCGTAGACCCCGGCTTCGAGGTCGCGCGTCTCGGGGACGCGGAGGACGGCCAGGAGCCAGGTAGGGTCGCCCGTCACCTGCCGTACGCCGGAGACCATCGCATGCGCCACGGCCATGGCGTCCTTCGAGATCGGCGCAGCGCGGATCAGGTCGGCCAGGTCGGAGATCTGCCGGTTGCGATCCTCGAGGGTCGTCGCCAGGCGGCGCTGGGCCGCGGAGAGGCCATCGTCGGTGCTGGCCATGCCGCGTTCGGCAAGCGCGGCCAGGGAGCGGGCGTCGTTCGCCATGGGGCGAGCGGCCGCGACGGCGATGAGGGCCACCCAGAGGAGGCCGCTGGCTCCGAGGACGAGCAGCGAGAGCGGCGACCCGACGCGCTCCAGCCAGGTCGGCTCGGCGATCGTCAGCAGGCCGAACGCGATGAGCGGCGGCAGGCTGGCGGCCAGCAGCACCGCCAGGAGTCGGAGCGACGGGCGGCCGATCCCCACGGCGCTACTCCGCCGCCGCGCGTTCGGAGCCGGTGCTGGAGACGAGCCGGTACCCGACTCCCCGCTCAGTCAGCAGGAAGCGGGGCCGATCCGGGTCGACCTCGACCTTGCGTCGGAGGCGTCGGATCGTGACCCACACGTACGACGGATCCGCTCCATCGGACTCGGACCACACCCGGTTGAGGATCGTGTCGGTGGCCACGGTGCGATCCATCTGCGCGATCATCACGTGCAGCAGGCGCACCTCGGTCGGTGTCAGCGGGAATGAGCCGCCGGGACGAGTCACGCGGCGGCCGGTGAGGTCGATCTGGAGGTCGCCGCCATCGAGCACGACCTGCGAGTGGCCGCCGGCGGACCGACGGAGGACGCGCTGCACCCGGGCGACGAGCTCGTCGGGCTCGAAGGGCTTGGTGATGTAGTCCTCGGCGTAGTCCTCCAGGGCACGGACCTTGGCCTCGGAGGCGTCCACCGCGGATAGGACGATGATCGGCAGGTCGGCGATCCGCTTCACCCGCGCGCACAGCTCGAAGCCGTCCATGCCGGGCATCATCAGGTCGACGATCAGGAGCGACGGCCAGCGCTGCTCGAGCTGCTGCAGCGCCTGGGCACCCGACGACGCGGTCAGGACCTCGTAGCCTTCCCGCGCCATGCGGCGCGCGAGGACTGCGAGAAGGGTCGGGTCGTCGTCGACCAGCAGGAGCGCCGGCCGCAGCGCCGGCTGCATGCTAAATGCCGGGCCCGCCGATGACCGTGATGATGGCGGGGCCGAGGATGACGATGAAGATCGTTGGGAAGATGCAGCCCACCATCGGGAAGAGCATCTTGACCGGGGCCTTCGCGGCGAGCTCCTCGGCGCGCTGGCGGCGCTCGATGCGGAGCTGCTGCGACTGGATCTGAAGGACCTTGGCGATCGGCACGCCGAGCTGCTCGGCCTGGATAATCGCGCCGATGAAGTTCGAGATCGGCTGTGCGTCGGCTCGGGCCACGACGTCGCGCAGGGCGTCGCGACGGGTCCGTCCCATCCGGATCTCCGCCAGTGCCTGGCGGAACTCCATCACGAGCGGGCCTTCCATCTTCTCGACGACCTTGGCAAGCGCGGCATCGAAGCCGAGGCCCGCCTCGACGGAGATCGTCAGCAGGTCGAGCGCGTCAGGCAGCTGCAGGACCATGCCGAAGGAGCGCTTCTTGGCCTTTCCACCGAGCCAGAACTCGGGGGCCATGTAGCCCAGGCCCGCACCGGCAATGCCAAAGAGGAACGCGAGCTGGACTTTGCCAACGGCGAGCATGAGCAGTCCGACGCCGACCCCCAGGACGATCGTGGAGAGCAGCTTGACGCCCATCCAGTCTGCCCCTCGCAGGCCGCCGGGGTAGCCGGCCTTCTCGAGCTTGGCATCCGCGCGGGCAATCAGCCCGCCGGAGTCGCCACGGCTGGCCATCCGGGAAAGCCGCTGGACGAGGGGGCGCAGCACACGCTCGGCGAGCGGCTGCTGGAGCTCCATCTCCTCCAGGCTCTTGGGCTGGACGACGAGCTGCTCGAGGCGCTGCTGGACGACGTCCTTCCCCTGCCCACCGGAGAGGCCCCAGGTGAGCAGCAGGACGGCGAGGCCGGCCAGGCCGGCGATGATGAGGACGGTGGTAGGCATCGGTATCAGACCTTGATGTCGACGATTCGGCGAATGAACACGTAGCCGATTGCCATGCTGATCAGCCCGACGATCAGGAAGATCACGCCCGTCGGAAGACCGAGGGTCACCGGCGGGTTGCGGAACAGCGAGGTGATGTAGCTCGGGCTGACGAGGAAGAGGATCCCGGCCAGGCCGACGGGGAGCAGGGTGATGACGTAGCCGCTGTAGCGCTGCATCGAGGTGAGCACTCGGATCTCACCGATGATGCGGATCCGCTCGCGGATGGTGAATGCGATCGAGTCGAGGACGGTGGCCAGGTTGCCACCGACCTGGCTCTGGATGTTGATGGCGGTGACCATCAGCTCGAGGTCCTCCGACTTCACGCGGCGGACGAGGTTGCCCAGCGCCGGCTGGAGGGCCACGCCCAGGCTCATCTCGCGCACGACGCGCTCGAACTCCTCGGAGATCGGTGGCTGCGCCTCGCGCGTCACCAGCTCCACCCCCTGGAGGAAGGACGAGCCGGCGCGGAGCGAGTTGGCGAGCAGGGTGATCGTGTTCGGCAGCTGCTCGCTGAAGGCCGCCAGCCGCTTTCGCTGCCGGAAGCCGATATACCAGCGCGGGAAGTAGGCCCCGATCAGGAACACCGCCGCAAGCGCGACCACGTTGTGGAACCCGGGGACGATGAAGCCGATCACGTATGCGGCGGCCACGAAGACGAACGGTGAGGCCATCCAGGCGAAGAGAAATTCCGCCGGCCGCAGCTTCAGGTCTGCGCGGGCGATCTCGGTGGAGAGCCTGGTGGAAAGGTCCTGCCCCTCGATCACGCGCGAGAGGCCGGCGATCACGACCGAGTCGCGATCGTCATCGGATCCGCCTTCATCGTTGTTCCTGGCGCCGGCGTAGCGCTCGAGGCGCGAGGCGACGCCACCAGATCCTCCGCTCATGGCGATGCCCACCGCGATCACCAGGACGGCGAGCGCAGTGAGACCGGCAATCAGGAAGGGAAGCATGCCCATTGACTCCTTAGAACGGTGAGCCGAAGACGTTCGGCGGCAGGTGGATCCCCGCCACTTCGAACTTCTCGACGAACTTGGGGCGGATACCGGTGGGTCGCAGCCGGCCCTCGATCTTCCCCTCGACGACCGCGGTCTGCTCGAAGATGAAGATGTCCTGCATGACGATGACGTCGCCCTCCATCCCCTGGACCTCGGTGATGTTCACGATCTTGCGCGTTCCATCCTTGAGGCGGTTCTGGTGGACGATCAGGTCCACGGCCGATGCGATCTGCTCGCGGATGGCCTTGAGCGGCAGGTCCATGCCCGCCATGAGGACCATCGTCTCGAGGCGCGAAAGCATGTCGCGCGGCGTGTTGGCGTGGCCGGTCGACATCGAGCCGTCATGGCCGGTGTTCATGGCCTGGAGCATGTCGAGCGCCTCGGCGCTACGACATTCCCCAACCACGATGCGGTCGGGTCGCATGCGCAGGGCGTTCCGCACGAGCTCGCGGATGGGAACGGCTCCCTTGCCCTCGATGTTCGAGGGGCGCGCCTCGAGCGTGACCACGTGCTCCTGGCGCAGCTGGAGCTCGGCAGCATCCTCGATGGTCACGATGCGCTCGTCATCGGGGATGAACGAGGAGAGGATGTTGAGCATCGTCGTCTTCCCGGAGCCGGTGCCGCCGGAGACGAAGATGTTCAGTCTGGCCTTCACGCAGGCCTCCAGGAATTCGAACATGTCCGGGGTGGCGGTGCCGAACCGGATCAGGTCCTCGACCGTGAACGGGGTCGCGGCAAACTTCCGGATGGTGAGCACCGGCCCAACCAGCGACAGCGGCGGGATGATCGCGTTCACGCGGGAGCCATCGGCAAGGCGGGCATCGACCATCGGGCTCGACTCGTCGATGCGGCGGCCGATGGGGGCGATGATGCGCTGGATGATCTTCATCACGTGCTCGTCGTTCTGGAAGGTGACGTTGGTCATCTCCAGGCGACCCTCACGCTCGATGTAGACCTGCTGTGGCCCGTTGACCATGACTTCAGTGATCGTCTCGTCGCGCAGGAGCGGCTCCAGCGGGCCGAGGCCCAGGATCTCATCGGTGATCTGCTCGAGCATTCGAACCCGCTCGGCGCGGGTGAGGGCCAGGCCCTCCTCGTCGGCCACCTTGCCGAAGAGCTCCTCGATCTGACGACGGACCTCGACCTGGTTGCTGAGGTCGAGCTTCGGGTCGAGCTCGTTGATGAGCCGGTTCTGGACGCGGTACTTCGCCTCGCGGAAGGACTCGCGGGCGGGCATTGCTCCAAGGAATGGGCGCGACGTCGTGCCGGCGCCACCTGGTCCGGAGGGCGGTGGTGTCGGCTGTCCGCCGCCGGGCGTCGGAATCGGGGTCGTCTGTGGGGCGGCCGGAACCTGCGGCTCCCCCTCGCCGCCCGGACGCGCTCGCTCGATCCTCTTCAGCAGTGACATCTGGTCAGTCCTTCCGCGTTATCGGCGCGCAAACAGTCCGCGCTTGTTGGGCTGGTCCTGGGCAGCTCCGGCGCCGTCGCCGGCGAGGGTTCGTGCGAGCTTCGTGACATCGCGCGAGAGAACGCTGTCCGGATGAGATACGACGAACGGGACCCCACGATTCACCGCCAGCACGGAGAGCCGCCCGTCCGACACGATCGTCCCGTCGATCGGGCGACGCACGGAGGCTTCCACATCGGCGATTCTGATTCCCTGGGCGGCGTCGGCTCGATTGATGACGAGCCTGATCTTGGAGCGGGCGTATTCGAGCTGCTCGGCCACCTCCAGGAAGAGGCGGACATTCTTGATCGTGGTGATCTCGAGGGCGGTCAGGACCAGGATCGTGTCGGCCGCGTCCATGACCGCGAGCGAGAGATCGCTCAGGCCGGACGGCAGGTCGATCACGACGTACTCGTGGCCGATCCGCAGGTGCTCGATGATCATCCGCAGGTATTGCGGCGTGACGAGGTCGGCGCCCTCCGGGCTCGGCGGCGCGAGGAGGACCCGGATCCCCGTCGAGTGGTCGATCACGCAGGAGTCGATGATGTCGCCATCCGGTTCGCCGGTCTCGACCGTCTCGGCGATCGAGCGGTCCTTGGGATTCAGATTGAGGAGGACGCCGACGTCTCCGAACTGGAGGTTCGCGTCCACCAGGCAGACCCGCGCCCCCGTCTCCTTGTGCAGGGCAACCGCGAGGTTGGTGGCGATCGTGGTCCGGCCCGCTCCGCCCTTCGGGGAGAAGACGGCCACCACCTGGTGGTCGCCCACGTCGGTCGGCGCGACTGCCGCGGCGACCGCCGGGAGCGAGGACTCGAACTGGACCCGCCGGGCGAGCTCGCGCTCGAAGACGGTGCGGATGCTGGCTGAGAACTCATCGCCGCTGAACGGCTTGACGAGGAACTCGCGGGCGCCCGCGGAGATGGCCCGCTTCAGCTGATCGGCCTCGCCGTGGACGCTCATCATGATGATCGGGCAGGAGGGGAGCCGCTGCGAGATGATCTCGGCAGCGGCCACGCCGTCCATCCCCGGCATGTTGATGTCCATGACGATGACGTCAGGACGCAGCTCCATGGCGACCTTGATCGCTTCCTCACCCGTCCCGGCCGTCCCGGCCACGTCGAGATCCCGCTCGAGGCCGAGAAGCCTCGAGAGGTGATCCCGCGTCTCCGGGATGTCGTCGACGATGAGAACCTTGATCACTGTCTTCCCCTGGGTTGCTGCGATGCCGATGGTGCCCAGACCCGCTTACGGAGCGGGCGGGAGCTCGATCTGGATGATGTCCGGGATCGGGATCCCGAACCGCTCGACGAGGATCTTGAAGGTGATGCCCGTCGTGTCCTCCTGCACCGTGTCTCCCACGGAGCGGAGGGTCGCGGTCAGGGGGCCGAGGATGCTCTGGTCGTTCTGCGCGAACTTGATGACCTCAGCGTCGGCGTCGGTGCCGGCGAAGATGATCACCACGCTCTCGATGGCGGGCGGCGGTGCGTTGTTGCCGCCGGGCACGGGAGTCGCGGCCGGGTCGGCGACAGACCGGATCTTGGTGGCGCTCACGTACAGGACGCGCTTGTCCTGCAGCAGCGTCTTCACGGTCGGCGCGTTCTCGAGGCCGGTGATCGGCTCGAAGCGAGGGTTGGTGGGGTTCGAATCGATGGTGGGCTGCAGCACCTGCACCTCGCCGCGGAAGAGGATGTCGATGTGGTCGCCCGGCTGGATCAGGAAGTCGAGGCCGGTGACCCGCTCAACCTGGAAGGCGATCGCCTTCTCACCCGCCTCGAGGCAGGCCGTGATGCAGTAGTTGACGAGCCCGCCGATTCCCACCGCTTCCTTGCTCACCTGCTGCCCCGCACTGACGGGGAAGAGGGCCGGCGAGCCGGTCAGCTGGGAGGGATCCGCGATCCGGTTCCCGGAGACAGCCTCAGGGTCGACCTCCTTGGTCGTCACCAGGTCGGGTGTCACTGAGTCGCCGATGGCGATGTCTGACTTGGCGACGATGACCGTGACGGTGACCTTCTCGGGGGCGTTCTTGGTGCCGTTCTGCCCCAGCAGGACGACGATGCCGACGAAGGCCAACACGGCGAGCAACACGCCGACGAGGATGACCAGGCGATTTGATCGCTTCACAGTATTTCCCTTCGAGCGAGGATGATGACAATCCGGCCGTGCAGTGTGTCCGACGTTGTGACTGCGGTCAACAGTCTACGAGCCAGCTACAACCCGCATCGACCGGACTTATCGGCTATGCCTGGACCGGTACCTCAGAGGCCACCGGCCGGCTGCCAGCCCTGGTACGTGCAAGGCCCCCGGGGAAATCCCGGGGGCCTTGCTGTGTCTAGCGTTGCCTGGCTGGGCTCAGGTGCCCTGCAGGTTGTCGCCGACGTTCTGGAAGATCTGGCTCACGATCGGGCCCAGGAAGAGCAGGGCGACGATCACGATGATCGCGATAAGGGCCAGGAGCAGACCGTACTCAACGAGAGTCTGGCCGTCCTCGTCCTCGCGACGGAACCGGTTGAGAAGAGTGCTGATGAACTGAAGCATTCCTTGCGTTACCTCCTTTCCTTCGGGATAGGCGTCCGCAGCGTAGAGGTGCCATACAGGGTCTGAACATGACCCGATGGTCCCATCCTGCCGATGCCGGACGCGTACCTTCGCGCACCCCCGTTCTATTTGTCAAGACCCGCCTGGAAGCTCCGGGAAGCACAGGGGCCGCGCTGCTGCAGCGCGGCCCGTGTGCCGGAGGAGGAGATGAATGGCGTCTCCGGATACCCGGTGACGTCAGGCCCGAAGCCTAGGCCCGCCCCGCGATCCTGCCCATGGCGCAGGAGTACCGGGCGATCAGTGACTTACGGCCCTCAGTCCTCGGGGATCTTGATCCAGCCCTGGCGCATGGCATACACCACGGCCTGGGTCCGGTCGTTCACGGACAGCTTGCGAAGGATGCTGGACATGTGGTTCTTGACCGTCTGCTCGCTGATTCCCAGCGCGTAGGCGACCTGCTTGTTGGTCATCCCCTGGGCGATGTTGTCCAGGATCTCGACCTCGCGCGGCGAGAGCGGCGCGAAGATCGGCTGGGCATCTGCCCCGTAGACGGCCAGCTCGCGGAACTCCTTCAGGACGCGGCTGGCGACAGCCGGCTTGCTGAAGACCTTGTCGTTGATGAGGTATTCGCCGGAGCGAACCCGTCGAATGATCGCAATCAGGTCCGTCGGGTCGATGTCCTTGAGGACGTAGGCGGCGGCTCCGGCCTTGATCGCCTCGAACAGCTGGTCCTCGTCCTCGTTCGGCGCCAGGACGATGATCGCCGTGTGCGGCAGCTCGCGCTTGACCCGCTGGGTGGTCTCGATTCCGTTGGGGGTGGGCAGCGTGAGGTCCATCAGGACGACGTCCGGCGTCAGCTCCTGGATGGTGGTGATGGCCTCACGACCGTTGCCGGCCTCGCCCACAACCTCCATGTCACCCTCGAGCTCGAGGATGTTGCGGACCCCGCGACGGAACAGGGTGTGCCCATCCACGATCACGATCCGCGCCTTGGCGCTGGCCGCTCGACGGTCGGCCCCTGCGCGACGTTCGGGTGCTGGCTGTTCTGCCACGATCTTCTCCTTGGCGGCCATGGTAACCATTAGTGAACCTCCGGAATGCGTACAAGGATGCGGGTCCCCTCCCCCTGGCGGGACTCGATTTGGAGCGACGAACCCATCAGCTCAGCGCGCTCGCGCATGAACTGAAGGCCGAAGTTGCGGGTGGCGGAGGCGAGACGCATAACGTCGAAGCCCCTGCCGTTGTCGGCGATCACGAGGTGACCCTTCTCGAGGCTGATTCGGACCGACGTGGCGGCCGCGTGCTTGCGCACGTTTTGAAGGGCTTCCTGGACGACGCGCAGCATCGGTGCCTTGGCCTCGGCCGGAACCCTCGCGTCGATGCCCGGCACCGACACCTCGACGGCGATCCCGTGCTTGGCCGAGAACTCGGCCGCGGCGTCGGAGATCGCCTGCTTCAATCCCACGTCGACCGATGGCGGTCGCAGGGCGGTGATGAATGACCGGACGTCGTCCAGCCCCTCGCGCAGCATCGTGCGCAGGAAGGCGAGCTCGGCCCGTGCCGTCTCCGGCGAGTCGTCGATCACCCGATCGAGGTACTCCACCTGGAAGATGGCATTGGTCAGGACCTGGGCCGGGCCGTCGTGGACCGCCTCGGCGAGACGCTGCCGCTCCCCCTCCTGTGCATGGATGATCTTCAATGAGATGGCTGCCGGCGAGAGATCGGCCTCGGAGAGAGTCGGCTCGGTGGCGCGCTCGTCGTCGCTGGCGAGGTAGGTGAGCACCAGCTCCAGCTGTCGGGCGGCGATATCGATCCGCTTCAAGCCTGACTGCAGTCGGGCGAGCTCCCTGCCCAGGGCATCGCGCTCGGCGCGCAGCACTGCCGGAGAGGGGCCGGTTCCGCGGGCGGCGGCGACCCGATGGTCGACCCGGGCGCGCAGCTGGACCCATTCGTCGAGGCGGTCGCGGTACTGCTCGCGGTAGATCTCGGCCACTTCCCGCAGGCGCCAGGCATCTCGCGTGACGCTCTCGGCCGCCTGCGCCCGCAGCTGGTCGAAGCTGCTCGGCAGTTGGATGGGAGCGTTGGCGGGCACCTGACGGCCGGTACGGGGCAAGTCGCTGGTCCTCGTTGGTACGGGGTCCGGCGCAGTACCCGACCCGACCGCCATCCTCCCCGCCCAAGGTGCACAGGGTCAACAGTACTAAGGGCGCCGGAAGTACTATCCGAAGGACTATTCCGAGGCCAGATCTTGCAGACGCACCACGTGGAAGACCCGGACCCGCGGCCCGCTGAAGTCCGGCTCGAGCGGCAGGAAGTCCGGGTGCAGCCCTTCGGAATCGGTGGCCGCGGCCCCGTCCCACAGGCCCAGCGGGTCCCGCGTCTCGCCGGGAGCGAGCGTGACGACCACCCACTTCACGTCGTACGCGCGGACCACCTGGCCGATGACCGGGAAGGGGTCGAAGGGCGGGGCGACTCCGGGGTTGCCGCTCAGCGCGTGCAGGGCGGAGGGGTCGTAGGCCATCACGACCTCGGACTGCGCACCGACCCCCGCCAGGAACTGCGCCGCCTGGCGCAGCCGGCCATGGCTGTCATTCCATTGCCCGATCAGCACCGCGGAGCCAGCGAGCGAGAGCGCGAACGCCCCGACCAGGCCGGCTACGGCAAGGAAGCGGTGGGTCGCCGGCCGCCGCAGGAACGGCCACGCGCGGCCGGCGGCGCTGGCAACGGGAGCCAGGTTGGCGACGGCCAGCCCCGCGGCAAAGGGCAGCCAGGCCAGCGATGAGTGGTAGAAGGCACCCTTTGGTGCGTGGAAGGTGAAGACCGCGCCCATCGCCACGAACATCACCGCGAAATAGGCGATGAACGGGAGGAGCTCCGGTCGACGGCGCTCTCGCCAGAGGCCATAGGCAAAGGGGAGGATGAATAGGCCGCCGAGCAGCACCGCCGTCCTGCCGACCAGCTCACCCCAGGCCGCCAGCTTCGAGCCGATGATGTTCCCCGCCCCCCACGCCAGGTAGCCGGCGGCGGTCGGGTCCTGGCTGATCGAGAATTGCTGGTTGTAGCTGGTGATCCAGAGGGTGTGCCCACCGGCCGAGGGGAGCGGGCTCCCGAAGACCGCAAGGTCGCGGGCGAGCCACGGGGCAAGGACAGCGAGAGCGGCGACCGCGCTGGCCGCTCCCCAGCCGAGGCGAGCCGGCCACGACGCCCAGTCGCGACGCACCCCCCAGGCGGCTGCCGGGGCCACCGCGAGGAGGAGACCGTCGACGCGTGCCAGGGTCGCCAGACCGACGAGGCCCCCCGCCACGACGAGCCACGGCCCGGGGCGCGAGGCTCTCACCGCCCGCATCGAGCTCCAGATGGCAGCGGCGCCCGCCGCCCCGAAGACGGCGAAGGCGTCCACCAGCGGAGCCATGACCAGCAGCGGGCCGGCGGAGAGCACCAGCAGCGCCGCGATCCAGGCCGCGAAGCGCGAGTCCCACAGGTCGCGCGCGACGTAATAGGTGAAGGGCACGAGCGCCGCCCCGATCACGGTCATCGGCAGCTCTCCCGACCGCCACGGCCCCAGCCAGTCGCCGAAGAGGCCAATCGACCCCGCGGCCACGATGGAGGTGAGCGGCATCCAGTGGCCATTGCTCGGAATCGGGAGGGTCGGGTTGGCCGGAAGGTGGCCACCGATGTCCAGGAAGCTCCACAGCACCGGCACATTGAAGCCGTGGCCGGCGGCGAGCTGCTCCCCGACGAGCTGGTAGTAGGCCGGGTCGCCGTACGGCGGGTAGTCGACCAGCAGGGCCGCGGCCCCGCGGGTCGCCAGCGCAATCGCGAAGAGGACCAGGAGGTCGCGACGCATCAGCGGCGCACCCAGATCGCTGCCGTCTCGTCGAGATATACCCGCTCCCACGCCGGCGAGGCGTCGAACCAGCCGGCCAGCGGCGTATCGGGCGGGAAGACGGCGTAGTCGATGCCGTATCGGTCGAAGGTGATCTGCGGGTCGCCATGGAGGCCGATGATCCCCACGTACATCTGGAGCAGCTGATCCCCGTACACGTCGGCGCGGCCGTCCATGAAGATCGGCTGCTGCGGCCGGTGCTCACCGATGTAGCCGCCCCACTCGTATCGGTTGAAGATGCGGGTCCCCGGCTCGTGCTCGTCCATCCAGGCAACGGCGCCCGCAGGCAGGCTCCGTGCAATCTCCGCCGCCTGGGCAGGAGGGCTGGTGCGCACGAACGCGACGCCGATCCCCAGCACGAGCAGGAGCACGGTGATCGCCCCGTTCACCGCCCCCCGGCTCCCCCCGGCGGGGCGGGCCAGCCGGGCGAGGATCGCCGCGCTGCCCCGGCCGAGCCTCGATCCGCTGATCACCGGCGAGAGGACGGCCGCGACGATCGCCCCGCCGATTGGGCCGACGATGAGCAGGAAGCGGATCGCCTGCCAGGCCATCACGGTCAGCCCCACCAGGATCAGCGCGTCGGCGGTGCGCAGGCGGCTCCGCGCGAAGATGAAGGTCGGGACGACGCCCAGCACCACGAATCCGAGCAGCAGCCAGCCGAAGATGCTCCCCAGGTCGGCGGGGAACCACTCCATCACGTATCGGCTCAAGGCGGTGATGCGGACGGTGTCGAACGGGTAGGCGTAGAGGGAGACGCCGTTCGGGTTGAGTGCCAGCGCCGCGCCGCTCGCCACCAGCGCGAGCGCAAGGTCGCGGACGTGGACCCATCCGAGCGGTGGCTGCCCGCCCGGTTCGCGGCGCAGGGTGCGATCGATGACCTCGCCGACCACGACGGCTCCCCCCAGGAGGAAGAGGAGCACCCAGCCGGCATGCAGGTTCGCCCACAGGGCGGCGATGAGCGGGAGGCCCAGGAGCCATCGGCGCCGGGGATCGACCTGGTAGCGCCACAGCAGCCAGAGCACGCCGGTCGCCATCACGAGGTCGAGGACCTGGACCCGGACGCCCATCACCGGCCCCGCCAGGAGGAGCCCCACCGACAGCCAGATGATGCGGCTCGCCCAGCCGATGCTCGGGAGCCGAAGGGCGATCGCCCGCCAGAGGATCCAGAAGGCGAGGAGGGTGAGGGCCCCGAAGAGGAACGACAGCCCGGTCCAGCCCCACTCCCCCAGCCCGTTGCCGATGGCCAGGATCACGTTCGCGCCCCAGTCCTGGCTCGTCCACGGCCGCCCCGCCCCGACGATGCTCCAGGTATCGACGTTGGGGACCCTGCCCGTCCGCAGCACCTCCTCGCCCGCGCGGATGTGCCACCACACGTCGCCGTCGATGAGCGGCCACGTCGCGCGCGGAAGGACTGCGGCGAAGAAGAAGCCGACGATCGCAGCCGTGGCCGCGGCGATGCCAGGCCTTCGACCGGAGATCTGCGTGCCCTCGTCGCTCAAGGGTCAGGCCCGGCGTACGGCGTGAGAGTGAGTGGCTGCAGCCCCGCTGAGAACCAGCCCCGATACGGATCGCCGGACGTGTACGGCAGATCGGTGAGTCGGGCCAGCACCGTCATCGGCGTGACGTCGTCCTCATAGGGCGCCCAGTCCAGGGGGAGGCGCGCCGCGAACAGGTTGCGGAACGCATTCACCGGCGCCTCTCCAGTGCGCGGGCTGCCGTGGTCCGACATCACGATCACGATGGCGCCGGGGTCCTCGCCGACGATCCGGTCGACGACCGCCAGGACCAGCTCGTTCGTGTGCTCGACCTGGCCCGGGAAGGCAGCCCAATCGGCCTCCGAGGTCATCCCGTAGATGTTGCAGCCGGGGAAGCAGGCCGGTCCCTGGACGGGGGACCCGTCGGCGGTGAAGACGACCGGTGCATGCGGTGACAGGAGGTGGCCGAAGACGAAGCGTGGCGTGCTGGACGCCTGCGCCATCTCGTCACCGAGCAGCTGGAGGGTGCTCGCCAGCCTCGCCCGGTGCTGGTCTAACGCGATGCCTGGCGCCACGCTGAAGGCCAGCTGCCCGCCCAGGGAGTGCTGGATGAGGGACAGCTCGAAGGATGACCACTGGGGCGGCCTCAGGATCCGGTCCGCGCTGGTCAGCTCGGCGCTGTCGAATGGCGACGGGACCGTGACGATCTCGTAGCCCCTGGCGCGGAGCCCGTCGAGGACCGGCGCCTCGCCGAGCGCCAGCATCACGCGCCGGTATTGCTCGGCGGGGTCGGTCGGGGGCGGGGTGAGGTCGGGGATCTCCTCCACGTAGCGGCCGTAGAACATCGACGAGAGGCTCGCCCAGGTGGCCGTGTAGTTCGAGCGGCTGTGCGCCGCGACCCGGAAGCCGCGGCTCGTCAGGGCCGCGACGAACGGCGAGTTGTCCAGCCCGAACTGCTCGGCCAGCGAGTCGGCCCGGGGGTATGCGTCCACGAGCAGGACCACGATGTCCGGCATCGTGCCCTTCACCTCCGCGCGCGCGGCAGCCGGCCGGGACGACGTGATTCCCCAGCCGATGACCGGCACCGCCGCGACCACTGCGAAGGCCCAGGCGAAGACGCCCAGGTTGCGCGCCACGGTCCGCCGGTTGAGGCCGAGCGCCTCCTCGCCACGCCGCCGACGATGGACCTGCACCACCAGGAGCCAGACCACGGCAACGACGAGCACCGCCAGCGGAACCCACGCCGCGCTCAGGACGAGGACCACCACGGCAGCGCCGATGGCGGCCCGGTCGCCATCCCGCATCGCCAGCCAGAGGAGCAGCTGCAGCACCAGCGCCGCGGCGACGCCGACGAGCAACGGGCGCCACAGGGCGGAGATGGGGTTCGGCGTCGCGCTGAACGAGATGAGGACGTAGGCGGCAACGAAGGCTCCAGCCGACCACCGCGCGAGCGCCATGGCCGGAGTCTACGGCCAGCGGACCTGGCACAGACTAGACTCGCCGCCGAATGACCACCACCCGGCCGTCCGATGCCGTACGGGATGCCCGGGCGGCGAGCTGGCTCCGCTGGCTTCCGCCGCCCGTCGCGCTGCTCGCGATCGCGCTCGGCGGCGTCATGTTCGCGCTGACCGTCGCGAAGGGCGTGCAGGATCCGGACTTCTTCTGGCACATCTCCGCCGGCAAGCTGATCGTCCAGACCGGCCAGGTCCCGTCCACCGACCCGTTCAGCTTCACCTGGTTCGGAAAGCCATGGACGCCGCACGAGTGGCTCTCCGAGGTTCTCATCTACTGGCTGGTGACCGGCCTCGGCCGGATCGGAGCGCTCATCGTCTTCGGGCTCTTCCCGGCAGCCATCTTCGCCATCCTCGCGGTGGCCCTGCGCCGCGCCTGCGGTGCGCGGGTCCTTGCCCTGGCGCTTCCCTTCGCCGTCGGTGCGTTCGTGATGATCGGCTTCGTGACGCTGCGGCCGCAGGCGATCAGCTGGCTCCTCCTCGCCGGGCTCGTCTGGTTCCTGCTCGAGGCGCGGCCCGAGCACCCGCGGCGGTTCCTGCTCCTGGTCCCGCTCTTCGTGCTGTGGGCGAACCTCCACGGCCTGTACGTCATCGGCCTTGGCGTGGTCGGGCTCTACGCGCTCTTCACGCTGGGGGGCCGCACGCCGATGGCGCCGCGGCGCAACTGGGTGCTCGCGTCCCTCGCCGGGGTGATCGCCGCGTCGATGGTCACGCCCGCCGGCCCGATCGGGATCCTCTATCCGCTCCGCTACGTGGAGGGCGGTGACTGGGGCCTCGCCAACATCGCCGAGTGGCAGTCGCCCAACTTCCACGAGCCGGCGCACATGGGCTTCCTGTTGATGATCGTGCTGCTCGGCCTCAACGGCGGGCGCGCCACGCCTGGCTGGCTGGTGGCGCTGTCATGGGTCGGAGTCGCGATGGCGCTCCTCGCCCTCCGCAATGCGCCCATCGCCGCCGTCTTCGCGATGCCCACCCTGGTGATGGGATTCGAGGCACGCCTCCGGGAGCGGGACGAACGCCGGAACCGAGCGCGCAGGCCGATGGCGCCCTCGCGCCAGCTCGGGCGCCGGGCGATGGAGCTCTTCACCGCAGTCGTCATCGCAGTTGGATCGATGGCCGTCCTCATCCCGCGTGACCTGAATGCGGCCATCGACAAGAGCCTCGGCACCCGATTCCCGGTCGCGGGCGTGGACGAGCTCGAGCGTCTCGCGCCGGACGCCAACGTCCTCGCCGAGTACGGCTGGGGCGGCTACGTCATCTATCGGCTCCATGACTCCGGCGGACGCGTCTTCGTGGACGGCCGCAACGACATGTACTCGCAGCAGGTCCTGGACGACTACTCCGCCATCCGCGCCGCCGACCCCGGCTGGCAGCAGCTGGCGGCCAGCTACGGCGTCGAGGCGCTCCTCTTCCCACCCGACATCACGCTGACGCGCGGCCCGGCGGTGGATGCCGGCTGGTGCGAGGTCCTGCGTGACGAGTGGCAGGTCCTCTACCTGCGTCCCGGCCCGGGAGAGAGCTGCGCTCGTCTGTCGAGCCCCTAGTCGGGTGGCGGGGGTGGCTCTGCGACCTTCGTGAAGTCATACGGGTGCGAGATCTCGCTGGCGAAGGTGCCCTTCTCCGGCTGCGGGTAGTCGGTCCCGAAGTAAGCGTTCAGCAGGTCGACCATGATCTGCGCCGGCGTCACGTCGTTTGGGAAGACCCCGCTCTTGCCCGGCGTGAACGCGGCGAACAAGGTCCCGAAGCGCTCGCGGAGGTCGTCGGCGCTGGCGGTGGCCGGGTCGAATGGGCGAGACCGTGCGCCGTGGTCCGACATGACGATGATGATCGGCGGCTCTGCTGAGGCGGCGAGGATGTCGTCGATCGCCTCGAGCGTCCGCGTGTCGGCGTATTGGGTCTGATCCGCGAACCGCCGCTCGAACTCAGCCTGCGAGAGACCCATGCCGCTGGCGTACTGCTGGAAGACGCGGACGACCGGGATGTTGACCGGCTCGCCATGTGCCCCAAAGACGAAGGGGACGTGCGGAGCCACCACGTGCGCCCAGACGAACCTGGGGCCGAGGCCCTTGTCACGGGCGACCACGGCCACGTTGGTGAAGACGCTGTTGACCGCCGTACGCTCCACCCCGGGGAGGAAGTCCGGCGCGGAGACCCCCAGGAAGTCAAGGATGGAGGTCGCTTCGAGGAGATGCTGTTCGAACTCGTTCAGGGGTGGTCCCTCAACGAACACATCGGCCTGGCGCATCGCGATGTTCTCGTACGGAGTGCCGAAGGCCACCGTCGTGTACCCGTGGGCGCGCAGGAAGTCGAAGGTCGGGTTGTGGACGACGGCCTCCCGCGCGGCCGCGTTCGTGGGCCGGCCGCCGACCAGCGGTCCCAGGGCGTCCACCGGCAGGAGGGAACGGTGGAACATCGAGGTCAGCGTCAGCTGCGTGAACATGTAGTTCGAGTGGCTGCCCCGGGAGACCTCGAATCCTCGGTCCTCCAGCTCACCCAGGAACGGCTCGAGGTCGTAGTCGTAGCGCTGCGCGAGGGCGTCCTCCCGGGCGTGGCCGTCGAGCAGAATGACGTAGATATCGGGACCCTCGCGGGGGACGTCGGATCGGTCCGGCGCAGCGTCCAGCGGAACGCCCTGTTGAAGATCCGCGATCGTCTGCCCCACGGTCCCATTCGTCGCCGCGGTGCCGAGGATGATGAGCGTCAGGACGATGGCAACGGTGTTCAAGCCGCTCGTCCAGCGCGCAACGCCCTCGGGCCGACGGAGCGACCTTCGTGCGCCACGAATCACGAGGACCAGGGCGAGTCCAACCGCGACCCCCAAGATGACCAGCTGCCATGGGGGAAGCAGCCCGACGATATTCGCCACGATCTGGACCAGGTCACGTCCGAAGATGAGAAGGACGATCAGCCCGCTGGCCACGAGCGCCGCGACCTGCGCATTCCGGAGAAGGAGCCACCACAGCGCCCAGACCACGGCGGCGAAGGCCGCGGCCACCAAGAACGGACGGAACATGGCAAACGGGCTGACAGAGTTGGCGACGTATTCGCTCAGCACGAACGCAGCCGCGAAGAGGATGTGGTGGACGGGTGGCGGGCCTGACCGTCGCTCCATGCTCAATGTCTCACCGTGCCAATCGTGGGACTAGGAGCGGCGACGCATCCGGAAGAGGACCCGCCCGGAATCCTCGATGGGCGCCTCTTCCACGATCTCGAAGTCGCGGCTGAAGGCGGCGCGGAAGCCCTCCGGGGTGTAGTCGCTGAAGATGTCCTCGCGGGCCGCGAGCAGCTTCTGGACCATCGGGTCGGCCTTCGGGATCCACTCCAGGATGAGGTGCGGGCTGAGTCGCGCCATGAGGCTGCTGATCATGGGCAACGGCACGTTGCGGCCGATCGCCAGGTGGTGGACCAGCGCAAGGCCGATGACGACATCGGCATTCGAGCGGTCGATCAGCGAGGCGCGCTCGACATTGCCCCAGCCGATCCCCGGCGACGGCTCGGCGATGTCCGCCAGGAACGGCATGATCCGCTTCTCGCCGGAGGCCTTCAGCGCCAGGTAGTGGCGCTCGACGGCCGCCCAGTCGATGTCCAGGGCGAGCACCCAGAAGCCGGCGTCGGCCGCGATTGCGCTGTATCGCCCGGTGTTGGCGCCGACGTCCCAGGCCACCTTGCCGCCCTCGGCGGCGACGGCCTCCGCCATCCGCTTGACGGTGGCTTCCTTGCTGGCGGTGCCGGTCGCCGAGTAGCTGGTCTGGTCCGCGTA
>DATJIJ010000007.1:0-9960 GCA_035493355.1 Candidatus Methylomirabilota bacterium | reverse complement strand
TTGGGCGGTTTCTGGATGCCAACGACCCTACCGAAGCGAGTTCCGGACGACCACCGCCTGTCCGGGCTAGTGGCCCCCGGACCTATGGCCGCGACTTCGGCCACTGAGGGGTGGTCTGGTCACGTCGGCTGGCACGATCGCACTGCGAAGAGCGTGGTCCCTAGTCGGCGCGTGGCATCGACCAGGCCCGGGTCTGCTCAGCGTGTCCCTCGAGACCCATCGCCTCGAATTTGGCCGCCGCCTCTCCCATGAGTGCGTCGTCCCTCCGCGCAATGGCGAGTGCCCGGGTCGCAAAGGGCGTGACGTACAGGTCCCGGTCCAGCCACTGTGGTGCCTCGGCCTCGATTCGCTCCCGGTCGTCAAGTTGAGCCAGGCCATCGAAGAGTGCCGCCCACATGTCGCGGCCGCCAGGTGTCAACCAGGCCGGCTTGATCGAATCGATGAGGCGCCGAATCTCCTTTCGGTCGCCCCGCGCGATGGCGAGGCCCAGCCAGCGGGGGGTATGGATGACGAGATAGGTCCCCATTCCGACTCGCTCAGCCCGCGCAAGCAGCCGCTCGGACTCAACCGCATTTCCGGCGTGCGTCCATGCGGTCGCCAACTCGATCAGCAGGCCGCGGTTGAAGGGACACGGGGTCGCGAGATTCGCGTCGATGAGCTCTTCGGCGTGCGGCGTCAGGTCGCGCAGGGCTTCCCATTTGGCCTCAGCGCTCTCAAGCCAGAGGCGGGCACCGAGACCGTGCACGCGGTGGTGTGGGGTGAGGCCGGCGACGGTCTCCTCCAGCCGGGCCACCATTGCGCGAGCGTCGACGAGCCTGCCGACCGACACGTAGAGGTGGGACATCACGAAGAAGTTATCTGCGACCCGATCCGGATCAGCCACGCCGGGGAGGAGTTCGTTCCGTTTTCCTGCTGCGTCGAGAGCGCCCGCATAATCTCCGCGGTCCTCGAGGACGTTTTGAAGCGCCCCCAGGGCATCAAACCGAAGCACAGGGTCCCCCAGGCGTTCGGCTGACGCCAGGGCGGCGCGGCCCGCATCGACGTCATCCTCGCTGAGGCTCCTGGCGACGAGCGCGCGCACATGGGCCGGACTTCCATCCTCGGATTCCGTGACCGCGCGACTGACCCAGTCTGCCGTGACGCTGTCGTCCAGCCGGCGCGGCCACATCCCGGATCGGAGCGCCCACTGGAATGCAAGCTCGGGGTACACCTCTCCGGGCGGCGCACCCAGCTCGAGTGCGCGGTCCATGGCTGCGACCAGACCCTCACCGTCGTATTTCAGCGCACTGGCGTGCCCGATCGCGTACCAAAGCCCCGCCTGCTGTGACCCGTCCGGCTCGAGGTCGATGGCGCGGCGAAGGAGGCTGATGCCATCGTCGAGCTCGTACCGACCGATGGCGAGATCGGCGGCCCTGCGCAGCCACGTGACGGCCTTCGCGCGCAGTTGCTCCACCTCGCTGTCCCTTCCGGCCCAGGCGAGATCGACGTCCTCAGGGCGCACGGCGGACGCATAGTGGTGGGCGAGCAGTGGGGCGAGCTCGTCGCGGCCTTCACTCCGGCGGTCGAGCCATGCTGCGAAGTCGGCGTGGAGCTGGGCCCGGCGAGCCCGCGGAAGGGTGCCGTACGCCACTTCGCGGGTGAGGGCGTGCTTGATGGTGTATTCGCGCTCTCCTGGCAGCGAAGAGGTCGGACTGCGGCGCACGAATTCGCGGTCCTCCAGGACGCCGATATCGGGGCGCTGCGCGTTGACCAGCTCGTACATCGGCCCGGTCCAGAAGGTGCGACCGATCACGGCGGCGGCTTGGAGGCCCTGCTTCTCGGCATCGGCCAGCAGGTCGATCCGCGCCGCGAGGACGGCCTGCACCGAGTCCGGCACCGAGAAGCCGGCTGGGAGATGCCCGAACGCCCATGAACCGCCGTTCCGCTGGAGGACTCCGCGATCGACGAACGTGGCGATGAGCTCCTCGACGAAGAATGGATTGCCTTCCGCCCGCTCCACGACGAGGCTGCGAATCTGCTCGGGGATCTGAGTCCCCAGCAACTCGCCCAGCAGGCGGCCGGCGTCCGCCGGAGGCAGCGCATCCAGGCGCATGGCCGACGTCCGCCCCCACGCGCC
The DNA here is from genome assembly GCA_035493355.1 of Candidatus Methylomirabilota bacterium. GTDB lineage: Bacteria > Chloroflexota > Limnocylindria > QHBO01 > QHBO01 > CF-167. The sequence goes on along the minus strand of DATJIJ010000007.1, from coordinate 7,844 downwards.
GCCCCAGGCCGGACGTCGGTCAAGCAGCTCAGGCCGCGCCGTGACGAGGATGAGAAGAGGTCCGGCGACTTGCGCGACCAGCGTATCGAGGAGGTCGCAGAGCTGGTCCTCGGCCCAGTGAGCGTCTTCGATCAGCAAGACCACCGGTCGGTCAACGGCGAGATCGCCGAGGAACTCAACCCATGCGTCATGCAGTCGCTCGCGAGCCACCAGCGGGTGGAGGTCGGCGTCCGGAGAAATCCCGAGCGTGAGCTGGAGATAGGGAGAATCGGAAAGACGTGCGGCGATGGTGTCAACTCCGTCGCGCTCCGAGATGCCGAAGTGCTCCTTCAGCACTTCCCCCATCGGCCAGTACGTGGTGCCCTTCCCATACGAGAGGACGCGACCCGTCCGGTGCAGCGGCGCTGGTGTCTGGCCCGCGAGCCAGTCTCCCAGTTCGCGCATCAACCTGCTCTTCCCGACGCCGGCGTCGCCGAAGATCGACACGAGGTGGGGAGTACCGCTTGCCGTGACGCTGGCGTAGTGATGCTGGAGCTCCTCCAGCTCACCTACCCGGCCGATGAAGACGGATGGCATCCCCTTCAGCCCACGTGGGCGCATCAGCGAGATGGCACGCAGCACCCGCCGCGCGGGGATTCCTTCGGCTTTCCCCTTCGCCGGAATGACGGTTGGCTCGTCGAACTCGAATGCGCCGATGGCCGCGGCGACAGTCCGCTCGCCGGCGATGGTTTCGCCGGGACCGGCCGCCTGCTCCAGTCGAGCTGCGACGTTCACCGCGTCGCCGGTGACGAACGAGCTTCCCTCTCGCGGGCGTCCGACGATGACGTCGCCCGTGTTCACACCGATGCGCAACGCGAGCCGACCACCGAACAGCTCGGCCAGACGATCGTGCATCGCCAGGCCGGCGTGGAGCGCCCGCTCCGCATGATCCTCCAGCGCGGCAGGCGCACCGAACGCGGCCATCACCGCGTCGCCCGCGAACTTCTCGACGGTCCCCCCATGGCGTTCGACCTCATCGGTCATGGCGTCGTAGAAGCGGTTGAGCAGCAGGCGGGTCCGCTCGGGGTCGTCCTGCTCCTCTGCCATCGACGTCGATCCGACGAGATCGGCGAAGACCACCGTCGCAAGCTTCCGCTCTTCGTGCTCATGCTCGGGCACGCGCTGGAGCGCCTTTGCGCAATTCAGGCAGAACTTGGCGTGCTCGGGGTTCTCGGCCCCACAGTTCGGGCAGGCGTTGGGCACGGCAGCATCCTTGCTTTGGACTGGACCCTGTCCTTTTATTGTCGCCGCCTCGACAAGCACCGCCAGACCCGATGCGCTGTCCGCCGCAGGGGGTGACGCGGCTCCCCGTCGGGTGCATCATGCCGGCCGTGCGCTCAGAACTCCCCTCCGGCACGGTCACGTTCCTGTTCACCGACGTGGAAGGCTCCACGAAGCTCCTCCATGAGCTTGGCCCGGCCGGCTATGCAGATGAGCTGGCCGAGCACCGGCGGATCCTGCGCGAGGCCTTCACCGCCGAAGGCGGGGTCGAGGTCGACACCCAGGGCGACGCCTTCTTCGTTGCCTTCCCGACCGAACTCGGCGCGCTCTCGGCCGCACGCGCCATCAACGAGGGACTGAAGGCAGGGCGAATCCGGGTACGGATGGGCCTGCACACCGGCACGCCGCTGCTGACCGACGAAGGTTACGTGGGCTCCGACGTGCATCGTGCAGCGCGGATCGGGGCGGCCGGCCATGGGGGGCAGGTGCTGGTCTCGGCGACGACCGCCGCAATCATCGGCCGCGATGGACTGCACGACCTGGGCGAGCACCGCCTCAAGGACTTCGACCAGCCCACGCCCATCTACCAGCTCGGGGACGAGCGCTTCCCGCCGCTCAAGACGATCAGCAACACGAACCTGCCACGGCGGGCATCTTCGTTCGTGGGCCGCGAAGCCGAGGTCGCGCAGGTCAGCGAGCTGCTGCGAAACGGCGCACGCCTCGTGACACTTACCGGCCCGGGCGGCTCCGGCAAGACGCGCCTGGCGATTGAGGCGGCCACCGCCCTGATTTCCGAATTCAAGGCGGGCGTGTTCTGGGTGGACCTGGCGCCGCTGCGGGATCCGAAGCTGGTGACGGAGACCATCGGCCAGGTCATCGGGGCGCAGGACGGCCTAGCGGACCATATCGCGGAGCGCCAGATGCTGCTGCTGCTGGACAACCTCGAGCAGGTGATCGATGCGGCGGCCGAGCTCGCGACGTTGGTGGAGGCGTGTCCGAACCTCCGGCTTCTGGTCACCAGTCGCGAGCGGTTGCGGGTCAGGGGCGAGGTCGAACTGCCGGTCGCGCCGCTGGCCGACCTGGACGCCGTCGAGCTCTTCTGCGCGAGGGCACAGGTAGAAGCCGACGAGACAGTTCAGCGCCTCTGCCACGCGCTCGACAACCTGCCCCTGGCAGTCGAGCTGGCTGCCGCACGTGCCAGCGTGCTCACGCCCGCCCAGATGCTCGACCGCCTGTCTGGTCGGCTCGACCTGCTGAAGGGGGGACGCGATGCCGATCCGCGCCAGATGACTTTGCGCGCCACCATCGAGTGGTCGCATGAGCTGCTCACGGCGGACGAACAGCAGCTGTTCGCCAGGCTGGGCGTCTTCGTGGGCGGCTGGACCCTGGATGCCGCCGAGACCGTGGTGGCCGCCGAGCTCGACGGCCTCCAGTCACTGGTCGACAAGAGCCTCGTGAGGCACATTGGCGATCGTTTCGACATGCTTGAGACGATCCGTGAATTCGCTGCCGAGCGATTCAGCGACTCTGCCGAGATCGGGGAGGTGCGCAACCGTCACGCGGCCTACTTCCTGGAGCAGGCCGAGAACGCGCTCCCGCATCTGCGGGCCGAGGAGCTGGGTGGCGGGGGCCCCGAGTGGCTGAACCATCAGGCTCGCGAGCTCGACAACCATCGAGCCGCGCTCGACCACCTTCTGGCGGGTGACGACCCGCAGCTTCCGTTGCGGCTGGCGGGTGCGCTCGTGCCAGCGTGGGGCAACCTTGGCCACATCTCCGAAGGCCGAAGCCGCCTGGCGGAGGTGTTGCGCCGCGATGTGCCACCGACCGCGGCCCGCGGCAGGGCACTTGATGGAGCGGCCGAGCTCGCGCACTACAGCGGGGAGACCGACCTGGCGGCCGCGTTCGCGAAGCAGGCGATCGCCATATATGAGGCGGTGGATGACAAATATGGCCTGGCAGACTCCACGATCTCGCTCGGCGCGGCGCTCGGCGAGGGCGGCGACTGGATGCAGGCTCGACCCCTGTTCGAACGGAGCCTGGAGCTCTTTCGGGAGCTTGGCGACGAACGCCGCGTGATGTGGACGACCAGGTCGGTGGCCTGGGCCAACTGGGCCCTTGGCGATCGGTCGCAGGCGCGCGCGCAATACGAGGAGGCTCTCCGCATGTCGCGTGCGGCTGGCAACCGCCTCTTCGAGGCGATCGTGCTCGGCGCCCTGTCCGGGCTGTCGCTGGACGAAGGCCGGATCGACGACGCCCGCGCGCGGATGGTCGAGAGCCTGCGCATTCGGCCCGACGATCAGGGGCTGTCCAGGATTGCCATCGCGCTCGATCATGCGGCGGACCTGCTCGGCGCGACCGGGAATCCCCTGGCCGCGGCGCGACTGATCGGGGCCTTTGACGCCATGATGGAGGACATCGGCGGCAGCGAGCCATGGGTCGTCAAGATGCGGGACGACACCCTCTCCGCGATCAGCGAGGCGCTCGCGCCCGGCGTCATCGCGACGGCCCTTGAGGAAGGCCGGAAGCTAACCCCCGATCGGGCCTTGGCAATCGCACTCGAAGCGCTGGAGGCGTGACCTCGAGCTCTAGAGGAGTCGCGGCCGCCTCGGGTGGTAGACTCCGGTCCCTTGGTAGACGCTCAATGCGAGCGTGACGTCGCTGGGGTGTGGCCAAGCGGTAAGGCGCCTGACTCTGGATCAGGAGATCGAAGGTTCGAATCCTTCCGCCCCAGCCAATTCGACCCAAACGCGAGCTTCCCCGAGGGTCAACTGTGGGCTGGGCGTGGGCTGACCTCACCAGGCCAGCGCCAGCAGCTCGGCGTAGACCGCCTCCAGGTCTACCGCGGCGCCATGCCGGTTGAACCACTCGCCGACGTTCGCCAGGTCCCGGTGCAGCAGGTCGTACGCATCGGTGTTGGTGGTGAACTCGACCGCCTGCGGCAGGTCGATCACGAAGAGACGCTCCTTCCACCAGAGCAGGTTGTAGGCCGATAGATCGGCATGCACCAGGCCCGCCTTCGTCAGGGCGCGGAGGCTTACCAGCAGCTGGTCCCAGGCCGAAGCGAGCTCCGGGGGCGACAACCGCGCCTGGCCGAGCTTCGGCGCAGCCATCTCGTCATCGCCGATGAACTCCATCAGCAGCCCGTGGTCGGTCTGCTCGACCGGATAGGGGACCGATGCGCCCGCCTCCCAGGCACGGGACAGCATCGCCCACTCCTGGATCGGCCAGAGCCGGCCGGCAAGCTCGTGGCCGTACTGGCTGCCGCCCATCACGGCGCGCTTGTCGCGGGTCGGCAGGAACCAGCCGGCCTTGTAGATCGAGTCGCCACGGTACGACGTGGAGTTGGAGAAGCCTTCGGCGCGGAGCTGACCCTTGCGGGGGTAGCGCGGCCGGTATCGCTTGTGGGCGAGCAGCCGGGGTCCGCTGGCGTAGCGACGCTCCACCAGGAAGATCTCGGCCTCCTTGCCGGATTTGAGGGTGCCGCGCGGGTGGTCCTCGTAGGGCTCGCCCTCGGGCCACGCGAAGGACGCCCGCGCTGGGGATGCCATGGAATGCACGAAAAAGCGCTCCTGAACAACAGGTCGGGGTGATGGAATCCCGACCGATCAGGAGCGCCAACGGGTCTCAGTCAGAGGCTGGAGGCGTTACTCCGCGCGGTCGGGAGGGACAGCAATGCCGATCTGCACTACTCGTTCCTCCTCTCGTCTGCGCTCGCGGGTGCGAGCTGCTGCGCGGACTATGCGCTCTCGAGGCGCGCCACCGCAAGCGTCAAGGTCCATCGTCGACGCATGGTTCGCTCCGCGGATCAGGATGGGATCACCTCGGTGTCGTCGGTGATCGGGTCTGACGGCGACTTCTCGCGGCGCGCCAGGAAGACCAGTGGCAGGGCGACGACCTGCACCGCGGCCGAGATCAGGTACGACGCCGCGTACCCGCTGACGTCCGCCACGCGGCCGAGCACCGGCTGCGCGAAGACCCCACCCGCCGACCCCATCAACGAGTCGAAGGAGAGGACCGTTGCGCGCTGCTCGGAGGGGATCACGCCGTTGAGGAACGTCTGGCGCAGGGGCCGCGTCACGGCGCCGACCGCGGCCCAGATCGCGAGCAGCGAGAGGGCGGGCACGAAGCCGGGCTTGAGCCCCAGGATCGCCAGGATTGCGACGCCGAGCACCCCGCCGATCAGCAGCGCATCGGTCCGTCGTCCGAAGAGCCTGCGCACGTACGGCACCAGCAGTCCACCGCCGATCTGCACCCCGGCGAAGATCGCCGCTGCCAGTCCGGCGATGCTGTAGGCGTTCGGGTCGCCGTACAGCTCGAGGAGGTACGGCTGCGCGGCGTAGAAGACATAGATGCCGGTGCCGGCGGTGAACGGGGCCGCGAGCATCAGCCATCGCACGGGAGGGTTGCGCAGCCCGCCGTCGATCGAGCCTTTGAGCACGTTGCGGACCGCCTTCACTGGGCTCGCGTCGCGGTCGGGCGAGAAGCCGATGTCGCGCATGAAGCGCAGGGCGACCAGGAGGGTCACGCCCAGCATCGCCGCGCGGATGAGATACGGGACGCCCAGGTCCGTGGCCTGGGCGATGAAGCCGCCGGCCACGGTCCCTCCGAGCATGGCCGCGCCGCCCACGGTCTGCGCCCGCCCGAAGACGTGGTCCAGGTGGCCCTGGAAGCCGGTCGCGGTGAGCGCGTCGACGAGCCACGCCTCGGTCGCGCCGGAGAAGAAGGTGAAGCCGAGGCCCAGCAGGATCGAGGCGATTGCCCAACCCCACAACGGGGCGTGGACCTGCCACATGACCCAGTAGAGGAGCGTCGCGAGCAGCAGCGTGGCCGCGCCCAGGACGTAGGAGAGCTGGCGCCCGCGGGTGTCGGCGACGACGCCGGTGGGGATCTCGAAGATCACCATCCCGACCGTGAAGAACGCATTGGCGGCGAACGCCTCGACGTTGCTCAGGCCCGCGTCGAGCAGGAAGATCGTGTTGATCCCCCAGATGAACGACGACGCGAGGGTGGTGAGCAGAGTCAGGACCAGATAGGTCCGCTCGACCGCTCGCGCCGGGTCGTTGCGTGCTGGGGTCGCCGGCGTCATGCGCGGACTCTACCCCGCCCGACCTCCAGCAGGTCGCCGGAGCTATTTCCGCCTGGACGCTATTTCCCGCCGAACCTCGCCGGCTCGTCCTCGACCTTCACTCGGCCCGGTCGGGCGGCGACCACGATCAGGAGGCCGAGGCCGATCGCGACTGCCGGTCCGACCCACTCCATCGGCACGTCGCCGAGGCCGCCGGAGAGGAGCAGCAGGCCGAGGCCAAGGGTCATCAACCCCGCGAGCAGCGAGAAGACGTCCGCTGGATGTCGTTGCATCAGAAGCTCCCCACGGTGCGTACATAGACCTCGCCGATGCCGGCTTCGAGGTCGAGGATGTAGGTCGTCTGGTTCAGGTTCCGGCGAACGAACCTGCTGTCCAGGCTGGTGCCGACATCCTGCGAACCGAGCACGATGACGTCGCCAGCCCCGACGCGGGTGTGCAGCTCGATCGATGCTCCCTCGGGGAGGATGACCATGAGCTGCCCGACCGCAACGCTGGCGGCGATGTGGATGTCCCTCGGGCTGGTGGTGAGCTGCGTCAGGTCGAGCGTCAGCCGGCCGCCGAGCGAGCGGTACTCATCCTGGACCTCCGCGGCCGTGACGGGCTGGAAGGCGTGGTCGCCGACGCCACCCTCGAGCGGGGCGGTGAGGAAGCTGCCCATGACTCCCAGCGGCGCCAGCAGGATCGCCAGCAGGATCAGGATCCTGGCACGGCCCCACCACGCGCCAACCACCAGGCCGATGCCAAGGACGACCAGCGCGGCTCCGAAGAACTGCCCCGGCGTGACATCGCGCTCGGCGACCTGGCTGACCATCGCCAGCACCCCGATCGCCAGCAGCATGGCGGCGGAGATGTACCACGCCAGCGGGGACCGCGGGCGTGAAGGGGCGGTGATGACCGGTCGCGCGGGCAGCTCCATCGCCGCCGGCGCCGCCACGCCCGAGGAGGGCGCCGCGACCACCTCTCGCCGGCGGACCAACATGACGCCCGTAACGACGATAGCGAGCGCCCAGACCACACCGGGAATCCCGAGCGGGCCATCGCCGCTGACCGAGTAGCCGATTCCGACATTCCAGGAGTTGATCAACAGGAACAAGGCGACGAGCCCCACTGCCAGCCAGGCCATCCGCGCAGGGCTGAGGTGCAGCCATCGTCCGAAGGCGCCGAGCGGCGAGGCGTCATGTCCCTCCGCGGGGAGGAGCAGCCAGGCGACGACGTAGAGGACCAGACCCGCTCCGCCGAAGATCATCAGCCCGACGAAACTGATGCGGATCAGGAGGGGATCGACGTTGAAGTAGTCGCCCAGGCCGCCGGCAACGCCCCCCAGCACGCGATCGCTGTTCCGGCGTCGGAGGAGTCGTGGCGGGGCGTCGCTCCGTTCCGAACGTTGGCTTGTCATGGGCGTCATCTTCGGCGGCGAGGGGCGGCCTGCCCATCGGGGAGCACCCTGAAACAACCCTGATGTGGGACGGCATCGGCTCAGGGTCATCCCTGATCGTCG
>DATJIJ010000006.1:0-2738 GCA_035493355.1 Candidatus Methylomirabilota bacterium | reverse complement strand
TCGAGGTCGCGGATCACCAGTTCGTCGGTCATGCGGTCTGCTCTTCGCTCCTGCTCAGTTCGTGGTCGCGGCCGATGAGGCCGCCGTTGACTTCGTGTGCGCAGCCACCACCCGGCGGCGGACGGCCGGCGGGTAGGGCGGGCCGCCGGTCCCGGCGGCGACATCGGCGAGGGTGGTCCCGCCCAGCATTCCGCTGAGCGAGTCATGGAGTCGCTCGAAGACCTCGTGGACGCTGCAATCCTGCGGCCGGTCGCACGACTCCAGGTCGCTGGGTCCGGCGCATGGCATCTCGAGGATCGGGCCGTCGAGGGCCCGGACCGCGTCCACGAGGCTGATCTGATCGGCCGGACGGGCGAGCCGATAGCCCCCGGAGTGGCCGCGGGTCGCAGTCACCAGGCCGGCGCGCCGCAGCGCTCCGACGAGCTGCTCGATGTACGCGTGCGGCAGCTTGTCGGCGCGGGCGATGCCCGCCAGGGATATGGGCCGGTCGGCGTCGGCGTGGGCCAGAGCGACCAGCACCCGGATCCCGTACTCGGCGCGCGTCGAGAGCTTCATGACAGGTCCACCACGATGTCGTCGCCCTCGACGTGGACCGGGAAGGCCTTCACCGGGACCACCGGAGGCAGCGCGAGGACGCGCCCCGTGAAGAGGTCGAACCGGCCGCCGTGTCGCGGGCACTCGACGGCATTGCCATCGAGCTCGCCATCGGCCAGGTCGCCGCCGTCATGGGTACAGACGTCCTCGATCGCGCCCCAGCGCCCGTCGATGGTGTGGCCCACGCAGACCGACCGGCCTTCGACCATCACGGTCACCACGGTGCCCGGCGCGACGTCGCTGGCTCGGAGGCCGGCTGCGAATCCGGTCGTCATGCGGCTGCCTCCTCGGTGGTGCCGATGCGAGCGGCGAGAGACTCGAGAACCCGAGCCTTGATCGGCTCGGAGTCGAACTGCGCCACCACCCGCTCGAAGAAGCCCCGCACGATCATCCGCTCGGCTGCATCGGCCGACATGCCTCGGCTCTGTGCGTAGAAGCGCTGGACCGGATCGATCGCCCCGGCAGTCGCCCCATGGCCACAGCGCAGGATGTCGTTCGTCTCGATCTCCAGTACCGGGATCGGCTCCGCCCCCGCCTTCGGCGAGAGGAGCAGGTTGCGGCACTCCTGGTACGAGCTCGTCTGCTTCGCCTCCGGCCGGACCCGCGTTACGCCGTAGAACGAGGCATGCGATGCGTCGTACAGGGCGGAGAGGTAGAGCAGGTCGGAGGTGGTGTGGCTGCCGATGAGGTCCTGGCAGCTGTTGAAGTCGATGCTCTGCGCGCCCCCGGCCGCGAGCAGCCCGAGCAGGCGGCTCGTGCCGCCCTTGCCGGTCATGCGGACGTCCATGCCGACCTTGCTGATGGCGGAGCCGATCTCCGCGTTGAGCGTCGTCACGTCGGCGTCCTGCCCCACCTCGACCCGCTGCGCCCCGATCCGCCACGCCTCGTCGCCGAGCCGCTGCAGGTTCGCGTATCGGAGCTTCGCGCCGTAGCCGACCTGGACGTCGGCGGTGCCACCGAACCAGATCGCGTGGCCGTCCGGCGAGGAGACCTCCTCGAGCAGGGTGGCCGAGGCGTCCTCCTCGAGCACGATGAGCGTGTGCGGCAGGTAGGTGTATGCCCCAGATGGGAGCACCGTGCGTGCAGTAAGCGGGCCGTCGATCGCGACACCCTTCGGGACGTAGAGGAAGATGCCACCGGTCCAGGCGGCAAGCGAGCGGCCCCAGAAGGGCATCTGCGCGGGCAGCGTGTCGTACCGCGCGAGGTGCGACTTCACGAGGTCGCCATGCTCACGGACTGCCGAGCCGAGGTCGCTGAAGACCACGCCACGAGCTGCGAGCTGCGGGTCGAGGTCGTAGGTCGCCAGCGGGGCGTCCAGGAGGAGGCCGCCGTCGCGTGGCAGGTTGTCGAGCGAGGTGCGCCGCCACTCCTCCTCCGCGCCGGTCGGCCATGGATCGGCCTCGACGCGGCGCCACCAATCGGCGCGGAGCTCGCCCAGCCAGTTGGGCTCGCCCTGGGAGATGTGTTCGATGCTGGCGGCGTCGAGCGCCGCCGGCGCCTGGACGGGCATCGGCCTAGCCGACCGCGCCTTCCATCTGGAGCTGGATGAGGCGGTTCATCTCGACCGCGTACTCCATCGGCAGCTCCTTGACGATCGGCTCGATGAAGCCGTTGACGATCATCGCGCTCGCCTCGGCCTCGTTCATGCCGCGGCTCATCAGGTAGAAGAGCTGCTCGGAGCCAACCTTGGAGACCGTCGCCTCGTGCCCGATGGTGACGTCGTCCTCGTCGATCTCCATGTAGGGGTAGGTGTCGGAGCGTGCCTCGTCGGAGAGGATCAGCGCGTCGCAGCGCACCGTCGACTTCGACCCGTGGCAGCCGGGGTAGACCTTGATCAGCCCTCGATACGAGGTGCGGCCGGTCCCCTGCGAGATCGACTTCGAGGTGATCAGGCTGGTCGTGTTCGGCGCCGCGTGGATCACCTTGCCCCCGGCATCCTGGTGCTGGTCGCTGCCGGCAAAGGCGATGCTCAGCACCTCGCCATGCGCCCGCTCGCCGAGCAGGTAGATGGAGGGGTACTTCATGGTCAGGTGCGAGCCGAGGTTGCCGTCGACCCACTCCATCACCGCGTCCTCGTACGCCACGGCGCGCTTGGTGACGAGGTTGTAGACGTTGTGGCTCCAGTTCTGGATCGTCGTGTAGCG
>DATJIJ010000005.1:0-3334 GCA_035493355.1 Candidatus Methylomirabilota bacterium | reverse complement strand
GTCCCCAGCCCCACGCGATGGGTACGGCCGCGAGGAGCGCTATGAAAGGAACGACGACACCGATGACCAGGACGACCATCGCCGACCTCGGGGCCGGTTCGTCGAGCAAAGATTTGGCATCTGTCCGGGAGTGATCCGGAGTGCGCGTGTCGATCGCAGTCATTGAGCCCCTCCAGAGCCGTGGCGGTGTGTCGCCGCCGAGGTCTGGGGCGGGATCGAACCCTTTGCGTATGCCTCCGCGAAACTGCCGGCACCGGGGGCGCCTCGTTACGCGTATATGATTCTACCTCGACCGGAACGGACGCTCAGTGGTCGGGATATTCTGGACCAGTTTTGGCTTTGCCGCCCGCTGTCGACCATCGTCGTCGGATGACGCGCCAGCGCCGGCGGACGGCCCTCGATCAAAGTTGCACCCGGTTCGAGGCCTTGTTTTGTCCACAGTAGAGGCTACGGCTCTGGCAAGCTCGCCGGTGACCCTCCCTGCTGGGCAACCCGTGGCGTGGCCGAGAAGGAAGGCGGCTAAGGAAGATCGTGGCCCGGTCGGATCGGACCTTCGCACGCCACGCGCAGCGTACGAATCAGCCAATCGATTGCGTTGCTGCCGCGTCCAAGGCAAGCTGACGTGACGGGACCAATCGAGAGGATCATGGCTTGGGCAGGCATCAGCTCGCCAGCCGGACCCCGGCCATGGGAAAGCGTGATAGCGGTCGCAGCCTCGGGTCCGGCCCGCTCGTGAGGCACCACCGCACGATCGCGATCACCCCGAGCGGCGCGCCGTCGCCGCCGACCGCGGTAGCACGGTCGCCTTCATCGGCCGTGCTACCGCCATGAACCCGTCGACGCATCGAGACGATGAGGGGCCTGCGGGGCTCGGAGAAGTCGAGACGACGCAGGACAGCGAGGCGGAGCGAGCGCAGGCCCAGCACAGCGCCGAGGCGAACACCGCGGACCCCGTACGGGCGTATCTCAGGCGGATCGGCAAGGTGCCGCTGCTCAATGCCGCGCAGGAGGTCGACCTCGCCAAGCGGATCGAGGGTGGTCTGTACGCGTCGGAGCGGCTGCGCCGATCCGAAGCGGGCGGTGGAGCGCTGAGCACACCGATGCGGCGCGACCTGGACTGGATCTCTCGGGACGGCGAGCGGGCCAAACTCCGGCTGGTGGAGGCGAACCTGCGCCTGGTGGTGTCATTGGCCAAGCGCTACACCGGACGGGGCATGGCGTTCCTCGACCTGATCCAGGAAGGCAACATCGGCCTCATCCACGCCGTGGAGAAGTTCGACTACGCCAAGGGTTTCAAGTTCTCCACCTACGCCACCTGGTGGATCCGCCAGGCCATCACCCGCGCCATGGCCGACCAGGCCCGCACCATCCGTATCCCGGTGCACATGGTCGAGGTAGTGAACAAGCTGGGCCGGATCCAGCGCGAGCTGCTGCAGGACCTCGGGCGCGAGCCGACGCCCGAAGAGCTGGCCAAGGAGATGGACATCACGCCGGAGAGGGTGCTGGAGATCCAGCATTACGCCCGGGAGCCGATCTCGCTCGACCAGACCATCGGCGATGAGGGCGAGGCGCGGCTCGGTGACTTCATCGAGGACTTCGGGGCCGTGGTGGCGGCCGACGCCGTCTCGTTCTTGTTGCTGAAGGACCAGCTCCAGGAGGTGCTGCAGACGCTGTCCGAGCGAGAGGCGGGCGTAATCCGGCTACGGTTCGGCCTGACAGACGGTCGGCCGCGGACACTGGACGAGATCGGTCTTGTGTATGGCGTGACCCGGGAGCGGATCCGCCAGATCGAGGCGAAGACCATGTCGAAGCTGCGCCACCCGTCGCGGTCCCAGCTCCTGCGCGACTACCTCGACTAGCCGTCGAGCTCGTCAGGTCGCAATCCGCCGAGTGCGGGTGCCGCCGACCGAGTCGGACAACGTCCGGATGCGCGGATCGAGGTCCGCAGGTACGGTGACTTTGACGTCCCAGACCCCGGCGTGCCAGTCGACTCCTTCCATGCCCGGAGTGTCAAGGATGTCTGGGTCTGCGAGCCGTCCCGCCAGTTCGGCCGTCGATGCCGAGATCGCTCACGCCCGCGTACTTCTCCGCGAGCACGCGTCGCCGCTGTTCGCGCTTGCGTCATTACTGCTCGATGACGGCGACGCGGCAGCTCAGGTCGTCCTCGATGTGATCGCTGATGCCACGCTGGACACCCTGATCGGCGGCGACACGGACTCGCGAGCCCTGCTCGCTGGCGCCGTGTACGTGCGCTGCGTTGCGGTGCTCTCGTCGCGTGACACGTACGCCGGCCAGCCATCGCCTCAACACGCCTCTGCCGCGGCCGCGGTGCTGGCTAGGCTGAATCTCAGACACCGGGCGGTGATCGGTCTTGTGCTCATCGGTGGACAGGACGCGGGGCTGGCGGCCAGGACGTTGGGGGTGTCGCAGCAGACCGTCATGGCCGACCTGCTCCACGCAATTGGGCACATCCATGCCTATAAAGCAAGCCAGATGCTCCGACGACCGGCGAGCCCGGAGGCGTCAAACCGTCACGAGCAGGAGTCAAGGTCCACCGGCTAGGGTTAGGACGAGGTTGGTGATGTCGACCTGCTGCCCGGTCTCTAGCAGCCCTGTTGTGTCGAAGGTGGCGCCAGATGGCGATGTCGCCTGAAGGATCTGTGCGGAGCCGCGTCCTGGCCTTTATTGTCGAGGCTCCACCATGACCGATGAGGGCTGGCGGTGGGACCTGGCGCTGACGCAGATGGCACACCTGGGAGAGCCGGCCGGCGCTCCCGGCAACGTCGCGGTGATGCTCGAGCAGCTGTGCAAGGCGGCGGTCACGCAGTTGGGCGCGTCGGGGGTTGGGGTCAGCGTCATGGCTGATCGGGGGATCTCGGGGTTCGCCGCAGCATCAGATCTACCCAGTCGAGAACTGGAGGAACTCCAGTTCACCCTCGGTGAGGGTCCATGCGTCGACGCGTTCAGCGCCGGGTATCCGGTACTTGTGCCGGACCTGTCCGATGGCGTTCAACGGCGCTGGCCCATGTACGTGGCAGCCGCGCTCGAGCGCGGCGTCGGCGCGATATTCGCGTTTCCCATCCAAGTCGGGGGCAGCCGTCTGGGCGTGCTGGACGTGTCCCGGGACAGCCCGGGCTCGATGACCTCACAGCAGGTCGGCCGGGCGGTGGCCCTCGCCGACACTGCCCTCGTGCTGATTCTTGACGGGCAGCTTCGGGCTCCGGTCGGTGCCGTACCCGAAGGGTTTGACCAGGCGCCAGGATTCCGGGCCGAAATCGCCCAGGCGCAATGGATGATCATGGTTCAGCTCGGAGTAAGTATCACCGAAGCACTT
>DATJIJ010000004.1:0-2977 GCA_035493355.1 Candidatus Methylomirabilota bacterium | reverse complement strand
GCACGCAGCTTGGTGACCGCGAGGCCGATGCCGCCGGTGCCCTTGGTCAGCCACATGACGTCGCGGACCGACTTGGCGATGTGCTCGATGTCGTCCTGCATCTCCATGACGAAGCAGTTGGAGAGCTGCGGGTAGGCCGTGCCGGCGTTGACGAGCGTGGAGCCTGCCGCCAGGTACTCCAGGCGGGACATCTTGTCGTAGAACGCGAGGGCGTGCGCGGTCGGGTCGGCCTCGTTGAGGGAGAGGCCCATGGCGATGCGCATCCAGAAGTACTGCGGGACCTCCAGCGAGTCGCCGTTGCGCGCCTTGATGCCGTAGCGGTTGTTGAGGGTGACGACGCCGATGTACTTGAGCAGCTCGTCGCGGGACGGGTCGAGGCTGCCGGCCAGGCGGTCGAGGTCGAAGAGCGTCGTGAAGCGCGAGTCGAGCAGCGTCTCGGCGACGCCGCGCTCGATGTAGCCGCGGAAGTGGGAGGAGTGCAGCTCGGTGAGCTCGTCGAAGGACTCGTAGTCGCCGAGGACGCGCTTGTAGATCGTCTTGAGGAGGAGGCGTGCGGCGACGGTGTCGAACGCCGGGTCGTCCTTGACGTTCTGGAGGGCGACCTGGATGACCGCCTCGTCGAGCTGCTGCGTCGTGATCCCGTCGAACAGGGTCAGCTCCAGCTCGCTCGCGATCTGGGTCACCCACGTGATGTTCTCGTCCAGACCGGCGGCGGCGTGCTCGATGGCCAGGTTGATCTTGTTGGCGTCGTACGGCTCGCGCTCGCCGTTCCGCTTCACAACAGTGATAGCCACTATCTCTCCCTCTATTTACCTCAACAGTGCCGCTCAGGCGAGCGGCGAAGTCCCTGCGGCAGGGCCTCGGAAGCACCCCGTCGGCCCCCTCCGGGAGCCCCGGGGGCTGATCGGGCCCCCTGTCGCGTCCACCACTATATAGCCGGGTACCGACATTTCCATGCCCCCATATCTAGTGGGCGTGTCGTCCACAGGTGTGCACAAGTTATGCACATTTCCACACCCCCTCGAACGGGTTTCATCGCCCTTCCGCGGCCACGGCCGACCGCTAGAGTGGGGAGACTGTGAGCAGCTACTCGAGCCTTCTGAAGACGCCCGGCGTCGCGCGGATCATCGCAGCGCAGCTGACCGCGCGCTTCCCGTTCGGGATGCTCTCGCTGGCCTTCCTGCTGCACATCGAGCGCATCCACCACTCCTACGGCGCGGCGGGCCTCGTGCTCGGCGCGATGAGCATCGGGCAGGCCATCGCCGGCCCGATGACGAGCCGCCTGATGGGCGTGCTCGGGATGCGCGCCGTGCTCTGGTCGACGCTCGCGCTGTGCTCGGCCGCCGTCGCCGCGATCGGCGTCCTGGTGATGCCGATCCCGGTCACGATGGCGGTCGCCTTCTTCGCCGGGCTCAGCATGCCGCCCATCCAGCCGGCCGTGCGCACCATCTACCCCAAGATGGTCAACTCGCGGCAGCTCACCCCGCTGTTCTCGCTCGACGCCTCGGCGCAGGAGATCATCTGGATCGCGGGTCCCGTCGCCATCACCTTCGTCTCCACCCAGATCGGCACCGTCGAGGGCATCCTGATGTCGGTGGCGATCATGCTGCTCGGCGGCGCGTGGTTCATCTCCTCCCCCGAGGTCGGCCGGGTGCGCATCCCGCGCAGCAAGCGGCGCTTCGGGATGGTGCTGGCGCGGCCGCCCGTGCTGCTGGCGACCGTGGTCGGCTTCCTGCTCATCGGCTCGTGCGCGGCGGTGGAGGCCGGAGTCGTGGCGAACTTCGGCGAGGGCTCCCCGTTCGCGGGCATCGTGCTGGCGATCTGGTCGCTGGGCTCGCTGGTCGGCGGCCTCGCCTTCGGCCACATCCCGATCGGGCCGTGGGCGACGGCGCGCCGCATGCTGATCGTCTTCGTCGGCGTCGTGATCTCGACGTTCATGCTCTGGTCGTGGTGGGGGCTGTCGCTGTCGCTGATCATCGCCGGCCTCGGCATCGCCCCCGCCCTGGCCGTGCTGTTCGCGATCGTCTCGGCGAGCGTGAAGTTCTCCGACACGGCCGAGGCCTACGGCTGGGTCGGCACCGGCCAGCTCATCGGCGCGGCACTGGGCTCGGCGCTCGCGGGATTCCTGATCGACGCCACCGGACCGGTCGGCGCGTTCTGGGTGGCCGGCGCGTTCGCGTTCGTCGGCTTCGTGGTCCCCGCGCTCGCGTGGCGGGTGCACCCCGACCTCCGCGGCCGCGACGCCTCCCCCATCCCCGACACCGAGCCCGTCCCCGTCCAGCCCTCCTAAGCTGCGCGTCTTCCCCGAAGGGCACGTTGTTGTCACTTTCGCGCGCGAAAAGTGACAACAACGTGCCCCTCGGCGCCCCGGGGTGTGGATAACTCGGGAGGGCGGGTAGTGCAGCTGGCAGGGTGGCGGGATGACGCGACGTGTTGAACCGCTTCCTCAGCCGCTCCAGGGCGGGCCGTTCTCTACGCGAGCCGCGCTCGACTCCGGGGTGGGAGCCCGACGGCTGCGCAGGAGCGACCTCGTTCGGCCCATCCGAGGCTTCCGCATCGCGAAGGCGGACGATGGACTGGTGTCGCGCTGCCGCGCGTACGCGGCGCATCGCGGGACGGATTTCGCGTTCAGCCACACCACCGCGGCGATCCTCTACGGGATACCGCTTCCCATGGTCGACCGAACCATCCATGTGAGCGTTCGCGCACCCGGTCGCGCGCCGACCATCGAGGGATTCACCGGCCACAAGCTCGGTCGATGGGAGATCCGCACGGTTGCGGATCTGCCGGTCACCACACCCGAGCAGACCTGGCTGGACCTCGCGCAGCTCCTCCATCGCGACGCGCTGGTCGCGGCTGGGGACTACCTCGTCGGGGGACCGGATCCGCTCACGGATCGGCTTGCGCTCGCGCACGCAGCCGGCGCTGCGGCCGGGCGCCGGGGCGTCGGGCGGGCACGGGAGGCGATCGAACTCGT
>DATJIJ010000003.1:0-6872 GCA_035493355.1 Candidatus Methylomirabilota bacterium | reverse complement strand
GGCGAGCGCCGACTGGAGCCGCCTCCGTTTCACGATGGATGAGGGCAGCGCGCGGGCGGTGCGCGTCGCCTTCAAGCGCCTGTGGGATGCCGGCCTCGTCTACCGCGGCGAGGCGCTGGTGAACTGGTGCCCCCGCTGCCTCACCACGATCAGCGACCTCGAGAACGTCCATCGCGACGAGATGGGAACGCTCTGGACGATCCGTTACCACCTCGAGCGCGCGGACGGCACCCCGGATCCCGATGCCTGGATCAGCGTCGCGACGACCCGCCCGGAGACACTGCTCGGCGACACCGCGGTGGCGGTCCATCCCGACGACGAGCGGTATCGAGCGCTCGTCGGGCGTCATGCGATCCTGCCCTTCCTGGGACGTCTCCTGCCGATCGTCGGCGACGATGCCGTCGACCGGGCCTTCGGCACCGGTGCCGTGAAGATCACGCCGGCACACGACCCGGATGACTACGAGCTCGCGAAGCGTCATTCACTCCCCGCGATCACCGTCCTCGATGAGGCGGCGCGGATCAACGCGGAGGGGGGCGAGTTCTTCGGTCGCGACCGGTACGAGGCACGCGAGGCGATCCTCGACCGGCTGCGGGAGATGGGCGATCTCGAGGGCGAGGAGCCCCACCCGATGGTGGTCGGCCACTGCGAGCGTTGCGGAACCGTCGTCGAGCCACGACTGTCGGTGCAGTGGTTCATCCGGGTCAAGCCCCTGGCCGAGCGCGCGCTCGCGTCGGTCCGCGAGGGGCGCACCCGGATCCTGCCGGCGCACTTCGAGAAGGTCTACGCGCACTGGATGGAGAACATCCACGACTGGGCCGTCGGCCGCCAGCTGTGGTGGGGTCACCGCATCCCGGCCTGGTTCTGTCCCGATGGTCACATCACGGTCAGCGACGCACTCGAGGGACCGGCATCGTGCGCCGAGTGTGGGCGTCCCGCGAACGAGCTGCGCCAGGAGACCGACATCTTCGACACCTGGTTCAGCTCCGGCCTATGGCCGATCAGCACCCTCGGATGGCCGGACGAGACGCCCGACTTTGCTCGCTTCCATCCGACCACCGTGATGGAGACCGCCTACGACATCCTCTTCTTCTGGGTGGCGCGGATGATGATGCTCGGCCTCTTCTGCACCGGGGTCGAGCCGTTCCAGACGGTCTACCTGAGTGGCATGATCCGCGACCCCATCGGCCAGAAGATGAGCAAGACCAAGGGAAACGTCGTCGATCCGCTCGAGACGCTCGACGAGATCGGAGCTGATGCCTTGCGCTTTGCGCTCGTGATCGGCACCTCACCGGGCAACGACCAGCGCCTCACCAAGGCCAAGCTCGATGGCGGCCGCAACTTCACCAACAAGCTGTGGAATGCGGCACGGTTCGTGCTCGGATCCCGGCCGGAGCAGCTTGTCGCCTCGGATGGGGAGCCGACCCTCGCCGAGCGCTGGATCCACTCGCGCCTGGCCGAGGCAACCGAGCGTGCCACGCGACAGCTTGACGACCTGGAACTGTCGGCCTATGCGGCATTGGTCCACGAGTTTGCCTGGACCGATTACTGCGACTGGTACCTCGAGATGGCCAAGGTCGACCTGCGCCGTCCGGGAGCCACTGATGGCGAGCGATCGCGAGCCTGGCGGGCGGCGAGGGACGGCCTCGCCGCGATCCTCCAGCTGCTCCACCCCATCCTGCCGTTCGTCACCGAGGAGATCTGGGCGCGCGTCGTGGCCACCGACGCCGGCGACGCTATCCGCCCGCAGCTCCTCATCACCGCACCGTGGCCCACCGCAGGATCCCGCGACCCGGCCGCGGAATCAGAGATGGCCGTGGTGCTCGAGGTCATCCGGGGCGTCCGCAACCTGCGCACGGAATCGGGGGTGCCGGCCTCGGCCAGGCTCCCCCTCACGGTCGTGCCGGCGGATGCGGCGGCGCGCGATGCGATCGAGCACGGCCTCGACTACCTCGGCGCGCTGGCCCGGGTTGCGCCGGTCGACCTCCAGACGTCCGGCGCTGACGGCGATCGGCCGGAGCTGGTCGCGTCCACGGCCGGCGCCGCCGCCTGGCTCGGAGGCGCACCCGTCGAGTCGTCGGACGCGAGCTCACGCCAGGCAGCGAACGCGGCGCACCTCCGCCGCGGGATCGAGCGCCTGGAGGCGCTCCTCGCCACTGATTTCGCGACGCGTGCGCCGGCGCCGGTCGTCGAGCGCGAGCGAGCACGGCTCGCCGATCTCCAGGCAGAGCTGCGGCTGCTGACCGGCGGCTGAGCCTCCGCCGCGGGCCTGACGGGGTGCGCTGCTAGAATCCGGCCATGTCCTTCCTTCGCCGCAACCGCAACAAGGATGCCGCGCCTCCACCGCCGCCAACGCCCATGGTCGAGGAGATCACGGCCCAGGAATACAGCCTCAAGCTGGCCTTCCTGGCGCGGAGCAGCGACGGGCTCCGCCTCCCGCCCGACCCGCGCATGAAGGCAATGCTCCCGAGCGTCGTCGAGCCGTTGGCGATCGGGCCGGTCGAGGTGCTCGAGCCGGTCAGCCACGAGCTGGCCGAGGCCGCGCCGACCATCGAGCGGCTCGGCGAGCTGCAGCAGTGGATCGCCGCCAGGTCGACGGTCAGCCCCATCGGGCTGCACGCCCTCTACGTCTTCGAGTCCACCGACGCCGTCGACATGACCGTGGACAGCGTGGCCTGCGCCCTCCTGCACGGTGAGACCGATACGAGCGGCTACCCCGACTACACCGCCATCGTGGGCGGCCTGGCCAGCCACTGGGACGAGCTCTCCGGCGACCTGATCGTGCGGGCCGTCGTCGGCTGGGGCGGAAAGGGCCAGCGAGGCGACACCGAGCGCACCGGCCGCCGGCTCCTCAGCTCGCTCTATCAGCAGGTCCGGGCGACCGGCCACAGTCGCGGCTCCGCGGCGGCGACGCGCGCGACCACCGGCCCGGAGCATGGCGGCTCGGCCTGCGCGCACTGCGGGTTCGAGTCGGGCACCGGTGCTTTCTACTGCCCGAAGTGCGGCATGCGCATGGGTGGCCGCGGGGCCTGAGCCTCGGCTTGCCGTGCCAACCTACGATTACCAGTGCCGCAGCTGCGGCAACATCACCGAGGTCGTCCACTCGATGCTCGAGGATGGACCGACCGAGTGCGAGCGCTGCGGCGGACCGCTCCGGCGAGTCTTCCACCCCACCGGGATCATCTTCAAGGGCGGCGGCTTCTACAAGACCGATTCGCGCTCCTCGTCGTCGAGCAGCGTCGGCGGAGGAAGCCAGAGCAGCTCGACCGGGTCAAGCGACAGCAGCGCCGCTGCCTCCACGAGCGATCCGAAGAGCGGCGGCACCACGCCGACGCCGAAGTCGTCCGAGGGCAGCACCCCCAAGCGCGAGGGCGGGAGCGACTAGGCCGACTGGGACTGGGGGTGGCCGCATCGGCGGCAGAAGCGCGCGGTCGCGGAGAGGGAGAGCTCGCACTCGCCGCAGGTCCTGACGCCAACCTGGCTGGTGGCACCTGCCACCTCGCGTGCTGAGGCGTCCCAGAAGGCGCCGCCCGCGAGCGCAACGACGGGGCTGGCCGCGCCGCTCGAGCGGTAGGGGAGCACGTTGCGCTGCGGGCCCACCGGACCCTGGCCGGGATCGCCCAGTCCGAGCATTTCGAGCTGGGCGCGGCGGGCGGCGAGCGCCTCGTCGTCGGCGGCCACGGTTGCCGGATCCCTGGGTGTCGGCAGCTGGCGCGGGATGTGGACGAACGTCTCGCCGATGGGACGGAGGGGCCGGATGGGGGTCGGCTCGGGCAGTGCCGGCGCCTCGGGCTCGGCGACCGGCTCAGGCTCGATGACCGGCTCGGGCTCGGGTGCCGCCGCGACGACGACCGGCTCCGGCTCGACGACAGGCTCCGGCTCGACCATCGGCTCGGGCTCGGGTGCAGCCGCGACGACGACTGGCTCTGGCTCCACGACCGGCTCCGGCTCTACCACGGGCTCGGGCGTCGCCACGGGCTCGGGCTCGGGTGCCGCAGCCTCGACGACCGGCTCGGCCTCGGCGACGTTCATCGGCTCGAACTGCGGCAACTGCAGCATCGTCAGCGGCGGCTCGGTCAGGTCGGTGACGGGCCACGGCGTCGATGAGACAGGATCCGCGACACCTGGATGGACCCAGGTGGCGGTCGGCTCGGTCAGTGGCTGGCAGCTCTGGCAGCGTCCGGCCGCTTCGTTCCAGCAGTTGGTGCAGGTGTACTGGCGACAGTCGATGCAGAAGCTGAACGAGTCGTGGAATGCGTCGAGCTGCTTGGTGGCGAGCACCTCGGCCTGCGAGCGGATGGCGTCGTTGACCGAGTCGGACAGGGAGTCCTGGCTCATGATGTAGTTCTTCAGGCCGCTGATCACGCCGCGCGTCTTGCGCATGGGCGTCAGCTTCTCCGGCGCTTCGAACTCGTAGCGAGTTCCGCACCGCTCACAGAAGGATTCGGTCAGCGTGTCGAGCATCGTGCTATGTCGTCATCCGGTTCGAGGAAGGCTTCAGGGCCTCGAGTATACCGAGCACGGGTCAATCCTCCCCACAGGTGCATTGGTACCGCCGCGCACGCCGTTGGTACCCCGCTCGTCCGGTCTGGCGGGATCGGTCCCGGGCCCGTGCTAGGATCGGCCGATGGGCATCACCGCGCGGCTCGAGGCCTTCCTCGAGCGGCTCTTCGAGGCGCCGGCCGGACGCCTGGGCGCGACCCTCCAGCCGGTCCTCCTGACGAAGCGGATCGAGCGCGCCATGGACACCGGCAAGGCGTTCAGCGCCGCGGGGGTCATCGTCCCGAATCGCTACGACCTGCACCTTCATCCCGCCGACTTTGCTGCCTTCGAGCCGTATCGCGGCTCATTGGAGGATGACCTGGCGCACGGCGCGGCCGCGCGGGCCCGTCGCGAGCACTACCACCTCGTGGCACGTCCGAGCGTCACCCTCGTCGCCGATCCGTCGGTCCCGCGTGGCGACGTGCGCGTCGCGGCGAACGTGGTGGATGTGGCAGGCGAGCCGGCCCCCGAGCCGATGCTCGCGGACGCATCCGAGCACACGATGGTCCTGGCCCGCCCCGGCCATGAGCCCGCGACCCCTGATTCTGCGTCCCGTGCGTTCCTGCTGGTGCGCACCGACGGGGCGCCGCGCGTCCGCTTCGACCTTGGCGGAGCACTGATCAGCATCGGGCGGGCGAGCGACAACGACGTCATCGTCGACGACCCCGAGGTGAGCCGGCACCACTGCCAGCTGAAGCTGCAGCACGGCGCCTACAGCCTGGCCGACCTCGGCAGCCGCAACGGCTCATGGATCAATGGCCAGCCGGTCAGCGAGGTGGCGCTAGGGCCTGGCGACCGGATCCAGATCGGCAGCACCGAGATCGAATTCCAGGTCAGCTGATGACCGGCGAGGTGCTCCGCATCCTGCTCCTCGCCCTCCAGCTCGGCTTCCTCGCGCTCCTCTACCTGATCCTGATCGGCTTCTCCCGGGCCCTCCTTCGGGACCTGCGCAGCGCCGAGGTGACCCAGATGGCCAGCCAGTCGGGGATCGGCAAGCTGACCGTGGTCGAGTCCACTGGCGACGAGCCGGCGCTCGGCACGACGATCGCCCTCGGCCCCATCAACTCGATGGGCCGCAACGTCAACAGCACCATCTTCATCGACGACGACTTCGTGAGCGGCACCCACGCGATGCTCACCTTCCGGGGGCGCAGCTGGTTCATCGAGGACCAGGGGAGCACGAACGGGACCTACGTCAACGGCCACCGCATCGATCGCCCGGTGGCGCTCTCGTTCGGCGACGAGCTGACGATCGGCCGGGTCCGCATGCGCCTGGAACGCTGATGAACGCCGTCGCGCGTCCGCTCGAGCTGCGGCTCCTGTTGCCGCTCGTGATCCTCGTCCCGCTCGGCTTCGCAGTCACCCACATCGCGCAGACCGGGACCCTCGACCCGGGGCCGATGGGGGTCGCGGTGGCCTACGTCGGTCTCATGTTCGGCGCGCACCTCGCGCTGCGGCTGCTCGGCAACCAGGGCGACCAGCTGTTGCTGCCGTGCGTGGCAACGATCGGAGCGATCGGGATCGTCATGCTCAACCGGCTGCCGCAGGACCTGCGCGGCTCCGACGTCCTCGGGGTCGAGTTCGGGATGGCCACGACCCAGCTGCTCTGGTTCGGGGTCGGCCTCACTGCAATGGTGTTGCTGGCCGGGCGCTTCCGGGACGACGGGATCCTGCGCCACTACAAGTACACATGGGCACTCGCCGGGACGCTGCTGCTCGTGGTCACCTTCCTCTTCGGTCGCGAGGTGAACGGGGCACGGCTGTGGATCTTCCTCGGGCCGGTTGGCTTCCAGCCCGGAGAGGCGATCAAGATCGTCCTCGTGATCTTCATCGCCGGGTACCTGGCCGAGAAGCGGACCCTGCTGGCGGACGCCAGCGCCCGGTTCGGCCCGATCAAGGTGCCGCCGCTGCCCTACCTGCTTCCGATGATCGCGATCTTCGTGATCGTGATGCTGGTCGTGGTCGTCAGCCGCGACCTCGGGACGGCGCTCCTTTTCATGGGGATCTTCTTGACGATGCTGTTCGTGGCCACCGGACGGCGCAGCTACGTCCTGCTCGGGATCCTCCTCTTCATTGCCGGATCGTTCGTCGCCTACAACCTCTTCGGCCACGTCCGGATTCGGGTCGACAACTGGATCGACCCCTTCGTCGACCCGAGTGACCGGGGCTACCAGACCGTCCAGGCGCTCTACGCGTTCGGCCGCGGCGGTCTCTTCGGCGAGGGGCTCGGCCAGGGGCTGCCGCTGATCTCTGGGCGGCTCCCGATCCCCGAACTGCCGACCGACTTCATCTTCGCCGCCGTCGCCGAGGAGCTGGGGCTGATCGGTGCC
>DATJIJ010000002.1:0-14480 GCA_035493355.1 Candidatus Methylomirabilota bacterium | reverse complement strand
GCCTCGACGGCCTCGCCGAGCGGATCGAGGAGCTGCCGGACCGCTACCTCCTTTACGCCAACGACGGCGAGCAGGCCCTCGAGGGCGTCCACAGCCGCGAGATCCCCATCGACTCCGCGCTGGTCCGGCGGGCCACGCTCGAGGACGTCTTCCTGCGGCTGACCGGCCGCTCACTGGTGGAGTGATGGCGGTCATCGCCGGCAGCCGGCCCCTCAGACCACCGACCGTCGCGGGAGCGGTCGCGGGTGCGGCGCGCGTCCTGCAGCGGAACCTGCTGGTCTATCGACGCACCTGGCGCGGCAGCCTCTTCGGCTCGTTCCTCACGCCGCTCCTCTACCTGACCGCGATGGGGATCGGCCTCAGCCAGCTCATGGCGAAGGGCGGCACCACGGCGCTCGGCGGCGTCCCGTACCTGGACTTCCTGGGCCCGGGCATCCTCGCCAGCTCCTGCATGCAGACCGCCAGCTTCGAATCGACCTACCCGATCATGGGCAAGATCAGCTGGCGCAAGAACTACGAGGCCATCCTGGCAACGCCGATGGAGGTGCACCACCTCCTCATCGGTGAGCTGGGCTGGATCGCCTTCCGTCTGACGACGATGGCCACCGTCTTCATGATCGTGCTGACCCTGTTCGGGATCCCGCGCAGCCCGCTGGCGCTGCTCGCCATCCCAGCCGCGGTGCTGACCGGGATCGCCTTCTCGGCGCCGATCATCGCCTTCGCCGCCACCCGCCACAACGACTCGGGCTTCGCGGCACTCTTCCGATTCATCATCAACCCACTCTTCCTGTTCAGCGGCACCTTCTTCCCGGTGTCGCGACTGCCCGATGCCGTCGAGTGGATCGCCGCCGCCACGCCGCTGTACCACGGCGTCGCGCTGGTGCGGGGCGCGGTGCTCGACAACATGCCCTCGACGTGGCCGCTGCACGTCCTTTACCTGGTCGTCTTCGTGGCGGTGACCGGCTACGTCGCCTATCGGCTGCTGCGACGGAGGCTGGTGAAGTGACCGCCATTGCGCGCCGCGCGCCGGCCCCCTCCCCCACCTCCGGGCTGGTCGCGTCGCTCCTTCGATCGCGCCGCCTCGTCCAGCGCAACCTGCTGGTCTACAAGCGCGGCTGGATGGTCATCTTCAGCGGCTTCTTCGAGCCGCTCTTCTACCTGCTGGGCATTGGCTACGGCCTGGGGACGCTGGTCGGCGACGTGGCGCTTTCAGACGGCCGCCACATCTCCTACGCGGCCTTCGTGGCGCCGGCGCTCCTTGCGCAGGCGAGCATGAACGGGGCGATCGCCGAGTCGATCTTCAACGTCTTCTTCAAGCTGAACTTCAGCAAGACCTACGACGCGATCCTGGCCACGCCACTCGGGATCCGAGAGATCGCGGTGGGCGAGATGCTCTGGTCGCTCTTCCGCGGGACGCTGTACGTGATCGCGTTCGTGATGGTGATGATCGGGATGGGGCTGGTCATCTCGCCGTTCCTCTTCCTGGTGATCCCCGCCTCGATCCTCATCGGCGCCGCATTCAGCGCGGCCTGCCTGGCGACCACCGCCTACCTGCGCACGGTGCAGGACTTCGACCTGCCGATGGGCCTGGTGGTGATGCCGATGTTCCTCTTCAGCGGCACCTTCTTCCCGATCAGCCTCTACCCGCAGCCGATCCAGCTCGCCATGGAGCTGACCCCACTCTTCCACGCGGTGGGGCTGCTGCGCGGCCTGGCCACCGGGCTGCTGGGCTGGCACGAGCTGTGGGACCTGGCCTACATCGTCGCCTTCGGCGCGATCGCGATGTGGATCGCCCTCAACCGCCTCGAGCAGCGCCTGATCAAGTAGAGGGGGCTGGGCTGCGACAGCTCCGTTTCCCGCGTCACGACCCTTTGTGCACCTGTGCACTCGTGCTGCACAAAGGGTGCTGACGTCGCTCAGCTCTCCCGACCGAGCAGCATCGGCAAGGCTCCCCGCAGGTAGGCGATCCCGGAGATGACCGCCAGTGCGGTCGCCAGCACCGCCAGCCATAAGCCGATGGCGTGGATCGGCCCTGCATCCGTCAGGCCGCTCACCGGCCCGCCGGTGTCGGCGTCGAAGGCAAGCAGCAGTGCCCCAATCGACACGTTGGTGGCGAAGGTCTTCCACTTGCCGAGCCGGCGCGCCGAGATCACGACGCTCGCCTCTGCGGCGACCTGCCGCACGCCCTGCACCACCAGCTCCCGAATCAGGAGCGTGGCGACGATCCAGGTCGGCAGGAGGTTGACCTCGACCATCGCGATGAGGACACCGGCGACGAGCACCTTGTCCGCGGTGAGGTCCAGGAAGACGCCGAGCGCCGAGACCTGGTCGCGTGCCCGCGCGATCCGCCCGTCGAAGTAGTCGGTCGTGGCCGCAGCGACGTACACCACGAACGCGAGGAGGCCGGCACCGGGGAACGGCAGGAGGAGGAGCAGGACCACGATCGGCGTGGCGGCGATGCGAGCCAGGCCGAGCATGTTCGGGAGCGTGGTGAGGCTCGAGCGCTCCCTCATCGGCCGATCCGCCGTTCCGTGCCCGCCCGCAGCCGCGCGATGTTGTCGCGGTGGGCAATCACCACCATCGCCGCGCCGGCGAGGGCCAGCACCACGCCTTCCCATCGCGCCTGGCCCAGGAGGACGAGCCCGGCCGTGACGACCGGCGCGAGCGCGACGCCAATCAGCGAGCCGAGCGAGACAAACCGCGACCGCCAGATCACGAGTGCGCCCACGGGCAGCGCGATAGCTACCGCCCAAGGAGCCGTGGCAAGCATCGTGCCGATAAACGTTGCGACCCCGCGCCCGCCACGGAAGCCGATGAAGACTGATCGGATGTGCCCCGCCACCGCCGCCATCCCGGCAGCCGCCGCGACCCATGGCGGCGACCCGGGCGGCCCCGCCCTGTAGAGCCAGCTGACGAGGAGGACGGCCAGGACCCCCTTGCCCAGGTCGAGCAGGAAGGTCAGCACCGCGCCGGCGAGTCCCACCGTCCGGAGCGCATTCGTCGCGCCGATCCGCCCCGACCCGTGCTCGCGGAGATCAACTCCGCCCGCGAGGCGGCCGATCAGCAGGCCGAACGGGAGCGCACCGATCAGGTAGGCGAGGAGGACGAGGATCGCGCCGCCGGAGTAGCCGGTCATGGTCGATCCCCCGATTGACCTGCCAGGTCAGCGCCTGGCTGCGCCGCGGGCGGCAAGGGCGCGCATCACGAAGCCGATGACCACCCAGGCGACGGCCAGGCCGATCCCGACGTAGGCGGCGAGCGGCATCCTGGGCCACGCGAGCGAGAAGGCGATCAGGCCGATGACCGCGCCACCGCCCAGGGTCCACAGCCAGAACCGGCTCGAGATGGCGCCTGGTGCCGCGGCGGACGTCGCGGCTCGCTGCGCCTTGCGGCGCTCCAGCTGCTGCTGACGCGCCCGCGCCGCGCCCGATGCCGGGAGGGCGTACGGGTCCTGCTTCCTGGTCATGCGCTGATAGGCGCGGCGCTCTTCTCGGGACATGGCTCGGAGTGTATCCGGATCAATCCTCGTCGGATAGCGGCGGGCGCCGACGGCCCGACGAGCCCATCGCGCTACGGACGTCCTCGACCTTGAGCTGCACTGGATCCGCCCCGAACAGCGCCGTCAGCGCCCAGTCGAGTGCAACGTGCACCTTGCGGTTGAGGCCGGGCAGGCGGCTCCAGTAGTAGCCGCGCCACATGAACCAGGCGATCCAGCCACGGACGTGAATGCCGAAGACGGTCCCCACCCCCGTCCGCCGCCCGATCGAGGCGAGCGTCCCCAACGGCCGATATCGGAACTGGGCCATCGTACCGCCATCGATGCGGGCCACGATGTTGGCCGCCAGCTGCCGCCCCTCGCGGACCGCGTTCTGGGCAGTGGGCGCGAAGGCCCGACCGACCGGCCCCGTCGAATCGGGGATGGCGGCGCAGTCGCCGATCGCGAAGACGCCCATCTGGCTCGTCTCCATGGTTGGCTGCGTGACCGCCCGACCGGCGTGGTCAACATCGACCCCGCACTCCGCCACGACGGGTGCCGGCCGGACGCCTCCCGTCCAGATCAGGGTCAGCGTCGGGATCGTGCGGCCCTCGGAGCCAGGGCCAACGAGTACCTCGCGTTCGCGAACCTCCGTCAGCGGCGTCTCGAGGTGGATCTGGATCCCCCGTCGCGTCAACCGTTGAGCTGCGTAGTCGCCCATGTCGGGCGTCATCTCGCGCAGGACCTGGTCCCCGAGCTCGACCAGGTGGATCGAGATCTCTTGCTCCCTGATCTCCGGGTAATAGCGATGGCGCAGGTGACGGACGAAGCCTTCGATCTCGCCCACCGTCTCCACCCCACTCGACCCGGCGCCGCCGACCACGAAGGTGAGCTGCGCCCGCCGCGCGGCTGGATCCTCCTCGATCTCGGCGCGCTCGAGCATCTCGATGATCCGGTTCCGCAGGCTGAACGCATCGGCCAAGGTCTTCATCCCCATCGCGTGCTCCTCCACCCCGGGGATGCCAAATGTGTGCGTCACGCCACCAAGGGCCAGCACGAGCGTGTCGTACGCCAGCCTATGCCGGTGCCCGTCGCCTCCAATCACGACCACCTCGCTCTCGGCCAGATGAATCTCTTCGACGTCGGCCGTCACGCACCAGGTGGACTTGCGACGAACCATGCCGCGCAACGGCGCGACCACGTGCCGCGGCTCCAGGATCCCCGAGCAGACCTCGGGGAGCAGCGGGGTGAAGAGGAGGAAGTTGTCGCTGGAGACGAGCCAGATCTCGACGTCGTGACGGCCCCCGAGTCGCTTCTCGAGGGCTTGCGCAGTGGTCACGCCCGCGAACCCGCCGCCCAGGATCAGGACGCGGTGCGGCCGATGCTCGGCCTCCGTTGGCGGCTCGCTCACGGCCGTCATGGTGCCATCAACCCATCGGTCTGTACCATAGGGTCCCGATGCACGAGATCTTCGACCAGTTCAAGCAGCAGCTGCCTGACATCGACCCGGCCGAAACGCAGGAGTGGCTGGATTCGCTGGACGAGGTGGTGGGCGCGGCGGGTCCGGAGCGTGCCCGCTTCATCATGTACAAGCTGCTGAAGCGCGCCCGCCAGCTCCAGGTCGGGCTGCCGCCGCTGGTCCAGACCCGCTACGTCAACACGATCTCGACCGAGCAGGAGCCGAACTTCCCCGGCGACGAGAAGATGGAGCATCGGATCCGCCAGATGATCCGATGGAACGCGCTGGCGATGGTCCTGCGCGCGAACACCAGCTTCGACGGGATTGGCGGCCACCTCTCGACCTATGCCAGCGCGGCATCGCTGTACGAGGTGGGGTTCAACCACTTCTTCCGTGGCCGCGACGATGGCGGAGCCGGCGACCAGATCTTCTTCCAGGGCCACGCCGCGCCCGGCATCTACGCACGGGCCTTCCTCGAGGGGCGGATCAGCGAGGACCAGCTCGACCACTTCCGCCGCGAGACCGGCGGCCCGGGCACCGGCCTCTCCTCCTACCCGCACCCGCGCACCATGCCCGACTTCTGGCAGTTCCCCACCGTCAGCATGGGCCTGGGGCCGATGACGGCCATCTACCAGGCACGCTTCAATCGGTACCTCGCCGCACGCGGCATCGCCGATACGGGCGCCAGCCGGGTATGGGCCTTCGTCGGCGACGGCGAGATGGACGAGCCGGAGTCGCTCGGCGCACTGGGCCTGGCAGCGCGGGAGGGGCTCGACAACCTCACCTTCGTCGTCAACTGCAACCTGCAGCGGCTCGACGGGCCGGTGCGTGGCAACGGCAAGATCATCCAGGAGCTCGAGGCGACCTTCCGCGGCGCCGGCTGGCACGTGATCAAGGTCATCTGGGCGCGCGAGTGGGACGACCTGCTGGCCCGTGACCGCGACGGCGTCCTGCTGACCAAGATGAACGAGACGCTCGACGGCGACTACCAGAAGCTCTCCGTGGCCGACGGGGCCTACATCCGCGAGCACTTCTTCGGCCCCGATCCGCGGCTGAAGGCGCTGGTCGAGCACCTCTCCGACGACGAGCTGACCAAGCTGCGGCGCGGCGGCCACGACTACCGCAAGGTCTACGCCGCCTACGCGGCGGCCGTGGCGCACACCGGCGCCCCAGTCGTGATCCTGGCCAAGACGGTCAAGGGCTGGGCCCTCGGTCCGGGGATCGAGGGGCGCAACGTCACGCACCAGGCCAAGAAGCTGACCCAGGACGAGCTGAAGGTATTCCGCGACCGCCTGGAGCTGCCGATCCCCGACGACAAGCTCAAGGAGGCGCCCTACTTTCATCCGGGGCCGGATTCGCCGGAGATCGCCTACATGCTGGAGCGGCGCAAGCAGCTGGGCGGCCTCGTCCCGCGTCGTATCGTGCAGCCCAAGCCGCTCCCCCAGGCCGCCGACGCCGCCTACGCCGAGCTCTTCGCCGGAGCCGATCGCCCGGCGAGCACGACCATGGCCTTCAGCCGACTGCTCAGGAACCTGGTGCGCGACCCACAGATCGGCAAGCGCATCGTCCCGATCATCCCCGACGAGGCTCGCACCTTCGGGATGGACCCCCTTTTCAAGGAGGTCGGCATCTACAACCCGCTCGGGCAGCGCTACACCGCCGTTGACAAGGAGCTGCTCCTCTCCTACGTCGAGGCGACCGACGGGCAGATCCTCGAGGAAGGGATCACCGAGGCCGGCGCGATGGCCGACTTTACGGCCGCAGCGACCAGCTACGCCACGCACGCCGAGCCGATGATCCCGTTCTACACCTTCTACTCGATGTTTGGCTTCCAGCGCACCGGCGACCAGATCTGGGCCTTCGGCGACGCACGCGGGCGCGGCTTCATGATGGGCGCCACGGCGGGCCGCACCACGCTCACCGGCGAGGGGCTCCAGCACGACGACGGGCACAGCCACATCCTGGCCAGTACCGTCCCGAACGTCGTCGCCTACGACCCCGCCTTCGCCTACGAGCTGGCGATCATCGTGCGCGAGGGGATCCGGCGCATGTACGGGAAGGCCGGCGAGGACGTCTTCTACTACCTGACGCTCTACAACGAGAACTGGGCGATGCCGCCCAAGCCTGATGGCGTCGAGGAGGGGGTGCTGCGCGGCCTCTACCTCTTCCGGCCGGCGCAAGGTGGGTCACGCCACGTGCAGCTGCTCGGCTCCGGTTCGATCCTGCACCAGGCGCTCCGCGCCCAGGAGCTCCTCGCCCAGCGCTACGACATCGCGGCGGACGTCTGGAGCGCCCCGTCCTTCCAGCAGCTGCGCAACGACGCCCTCTCCGCCGAGCGCTGGAACCGCCTCCACCCCGAGGCCGAGGCGCGGATCCCGTACGTGGTGCAGCAACTCGGGCAGACGGCCGGACCGATCATCGCCGCGACCGACTACCTCAAGTCACTCCCGGACATGGTCGCGCGCTGGATCGACCGGCCCTTCACCGTGCTCGGGACCGACGGCTTCGGCCGCAGCGACACCCGCGAGGCGCTCCGGATGCACTTCGAGGTGAGCCCCGAGCAGATCGCCTACGCGGCGCTCCACGGGCTGTGCCTTACCGGCGGCGCCGATCGTGGCGAGCTGGTCAAGGCGATCGGCGAGCTGGGAATCGACCCGGAACGAATCGACCCGCGCGAGGCCTAGCCCGCAGCGCCCTCTGGCCATGCCTCGCACAAGCCACACTTGTGCATGCGCGCATGACCCCGGCTTCGACACCAATCCGCGCGACGTGCCACCAGTGGGGCTTGTGTGCCGACGCGCTTGACGACTGATTTGGCGCGAAACGCACCTATGAACAAGCCGGGCTTGTATCGACGCCACGGCTAAGAACGCTCTGGGCTCACCAGCGGAACGGCCCCGCGGAGCCGCGCGCCACACGCGGGACAGAAGCGAAACTCCGGCTGGACCCAGGTGCTGCAGTCATCGCAGCGCCCCGGCGGCAGCGCACGCACGCCGGCAAGCAGCGCCGTCATCGCCGCGCGCGCGGTCCGTCCCAGCTCCTTCCCGCCGCGCGAGGCTGAACCAGGGCGCTGCGCCTGCTGCGCGCTCCCTGGACCTGGTTGGGCAAGCGCAGCCTGCCGCAGGTAGGTGAGACGAGCGTGGTCGTACTCGGCACGGGTCCGTGGATCGATCAGGACCGAGCGGACCGCGTTGACCACCTGCATCTCCTCGGTCGCGCGCTCCGAGGCGTTGCGATCGGGGTGGAAGGCCCGGGCCAGCCGACGGCAGGCGGACACGATTTCGGCGCGACCGGCGCTCGGGGGCACTCCCAGCAGCCGGTAGACGTCGCGTTCCGGTTGGTACGGCAGGAGGCGCAGGTCCATCGGGGCTGCGCGGATGGTAGCCGAAGCCAGCGGGTGCTCGTTCGGCAGTCCTGCACGGTCAATCGGCCAACCGAATCATCATTTTGGCAGGTGAGGTTCACAAAATGTAAGAAAAGGCTTGACAACGCAAAACGCATCGGCTAGTCTTCGCCCAGCGACTTACAAAACCGACACGTCAGATAGCAGAACGCAAGGAGAGCATCACAATGTTGGACAACCAGTTTCAGTTCGCGATCCTGGCCACAGAGGACCGGATCCGAGCCATTCGCTCACGCAAGACCGCCAGCGACAGTGGCGTCAAGCGCATCTTCCGCCTCGGCGGGGACCGCCAGAACGCACGCCAGGTCGGACGGCGATAGATGGCGCGCGACGTCATCTCCACCTGTCCGGTCTGCGAGGGCGAGCTTGCCATCACCCGTCTTCATTGCCGCAGCTGCGGGACAGCGTTGGAAGGTGAGTTCGGGGTCGGCCGCTTCGGTCGTCTCTCGCGTGAGCAGCTCACGCTGCTCGAGTCCTTCCTCCGCTCCCGCGGCAATTTGAAGGACCTCGAGCGCGAGCTCGGTATCTCCTATCCCACCGTGCGCGGTCGGATCGAAGCCCTGCTGCGCGCCCTCGGCCTGGCCGATGGCGACGAGCCCGCAGTCGAGGAGCCTGTCCAGGCCGACGCCCCCAACCCCGTCAACGACGACGATGCCGACGAGCGCCGCGACATCCTGGACCGTCTCGCGCGTCGCGAGATCTCGGCCGAGGATGCAGCCGCAGCGCTGCGCGCCCTGGGAGGTGCGTAGGCCATGGGCACGTACGTCCGCACTCAGAACATCGACCACGTCATCGGCGAGAAGGGCAACCTCACGCTCTCGCTTCGCTCGTCGGACGTCCGGCTCCGGGCTGTCCAGGGCGGCGAGGCCCACGTCCGCGCCACCTTTGAGATCGATGCCGCATCGGACAGCGACGCGGACAGCATCTTCCAGGAGATCCAGCTCCGGGTGATGAAGGGCGCGTCCGACCTGACGGTGGAAGAGACCGACCACGGCGACCTCGGGAAGATCTTCACTCGCATATTCCGGGGACATGGCGACTACGAGCTATCCGTCGAGGCCGAGCTGCCCGCGGAAGCCGGTTTGCGGCTGTCGGCAGTCTCGTCAGACGTCACCGTCAGCGACCTACACGGGGAGCAGCGCTACAACACCGTGTCGGGCGATCTGAGCATTACCAACGCCGGCGGATCCATCCGGCTGGAGACGGTCTCCGGGGACGCGAGCATTCGCGCCGATGAGCCGCTGAGCCTCCACGCGCAGACCGTCTCCGGCGACCTCAACATCCTTGCTCCCACCCTGCAATCCCTGCGCGCCAACACCGTCTCCGGCGACATCCAGCTCGAGGCTGAGCTGGACGCCGATGGTGAATTCCGCGCCGAGACGGTCAGCGGAGACCTGAGCGTTGGCCTGGTCGGCAGCGCCACGTTCGAGATCCACGGGCTGTCGACGGACGTGAGCAGCGACCTCGACCATCGGCTCGAAGGCCAGATCGACCGAAGGCGGCTGATCATCGGCAACGGCATCCCCCGCCTGGTCTACAACTCGATGTCCGGGGACGTGCGCATCCGTCACCCCCGACGCATCTCCCCGCGGACTGCGCCAGCGCAGCCGCCGGCAGAGCCTTCGCCGGCCCAGCAAGAGGCGCAGCTGGAAGTGCTCCGCGCCCTGGAGCGCGGCGAGATCGACGTGGACGAGGCCACCCGCCGCCTCGCCGGAGGAGGGTGAGGTGAGCGACGAGCTGGCGACCGTCCTGCGCCTCGTGAGCGAGGGGAAACTCAGCGCCGAGGAGGCGGCACCGATCATCGCGGCCCTGAATCGACCGCGTGCCCCACAGGCACCCCCGGCACCTCAGACGCCGGAGCCTCCGGAGCACCCGTTTGCCGGCGCAGCAGCCTCTCGGGGAGGCGGGCGCAACCGACGCATCCGGATCCAGGTCAATGAGCGCGGCGGCAAGGTCGTGGACGTTCGGATTCCGCTCGCCTTCGCCGCCATGGCCGCGCGCATGATCCCGGGGATTCCGGAGCGGTACGCAGACCTGATCAAGCAGGCCGTCGAGAGCGACACGGTCGGCCCCATCGTGGACGTTTCGGAGGATGAGGACGGGGATTCCGTCCTCATCAGCATCGAATGACTGCGGCCGACGGCACCGACGTACGCCCCGTCGCGGCCCGGACCAGCGGACCACCGCTCCTGCGACCGTTCCGCGTCGCTGACTTCCGCTTCCTCTTCACCGGCGAGAGCATCTCGGTGCTCGGAGACCAGTTCCACTTCGTCGCGCTCGCCTGGCTGACGCTCCAGCTGACCGGCTCGGGCCTCGCCCTCGGCAGCGTCCTGATGGTCGCGGCAATTCCGCGCGCCGTCTTCATGCTGCTGGGTGGGGCGCTCTCGGACCGATGGTCGCCCCGCAGCCTGATGCTCTACTCGAACGCGATTCGGGCGATGCTGGTCGGGGTCGTGGCCTTCCTCGTCGTCACGGAGCAGGCGCAGCTGTGGCAGCTCTACGTGATGGCTGGCATCTTCGGCGTCGTGGACGCCCTCTTCTACCCCGCCATGAGCGCAATCCTGCCGATGCTCGTCGACGACGAGACGCTCCCCCCGGCCAACGCCCTGATGCAGGGCAGCCAGCAGTTCGCGGGGCTCATCGGGCCGGCGCTCGCCGGCGTCGTAGTGGCGCTGATCCAGACCGGCCCCGCATTCGTCTTCGATGCCGTCTCGTTCGCGATCGCCGCCATCGCCCTCTTCTTCGTCGTGGGCGGGCGTCGTGCTCCCAAGCCCGCTGACAGCGGCACCGCCGAGGCGCAACCGAGCGTCCTTGCCACGATTCGAGCTGGGTTCGCCTATGCCTGGAGCGACCCTGCCGTGCGATCCCTGATTCTGCTGACGGCGGCCTTCAACTTCGCGTTCACCGGTCCGTTGAGCGTCGGCATTCCCTTCATGGCCGATCACAGCCTGGGCGGCGGCTCGGCCACGTTCGGGTTCCTGCTGAGCGGCTTCGGCGGTGGGGCCCTCGTGGGTGCCATCGCGGCCGGATCGATCTCGCGCGTCCCCCGCCTGGGAACCGTCGTCCTCCTGATCGCAATCGGGCTCGGCATTGGGCTTGGGCTCCTGGGGATCGCCCCCAACGTCGCCACCGCCTTTGGGCTGACCCTGGCGATGGGACTTGGGATCGGGTTCATCAACGTCCATGTCGTGTCGTGGCTGCAGGGCCGGACCGCCCCTGAGATGCGAGGCCGCGTCATGAGCATGGTCATGCTCGGCTCGATCGGCCTGGCGCCCGTCAGCTACGCGCTCGTCGGCGCGATCGTCGACCTCGGGCCAATTCCGCTGATGTTCGGGGTGGCTGGGGCGATCGTGGTCCTGGCATCGTTCGCTGGCTTCGCTTCGGGCCTGGCCGACAGGATGGCCTATGCGCCGGCCGGGGAAGAGGCGTCATGACCCCGAGCACCAGCGGCCCGGCGGTCGAGGCGATCGGCCTCGTCAAGGAGTTCGAGAAGGGCCGTCGCACCATCTGGCAGCGGCTGCGTGGCGAGCCGGATCAGCGCGAGCGCTTCCGGGCAGTGGACGGGATCGACCTCCTGGTCGAGCGCGGCGAGATCTTTGGCGTGCTCGGGCCGAACGGGGCGGGCAAGACGACGACGATGAAGATGCTCTCGACCCTGCTTGAGCCCACCAGCGGCACCGCACGAATCCTGGGCCGGGACGTGGTGAGTGAGGCGCGCGAGGTGCGACGCCGGATGGGCGCCGTGCTCTCGGACGGTCGCAGCCTCTACTGGAAGCTGACGGCGCGCGAGAACCTCCAGTACTTCGCCGCGCTCTATCACGTGCCCCCGGCGCTCCACAAGGAGCGAATCGCCTCGGCGTTGTCCGCCGTGCACCTCGACGACCGGGCGGACGATTACGTCGAGCGCTTCAGCACCGGCATGCGCCAGCGGCTGCTGCTGGCACGGGCGTTGATCCCCGACCCGGAGCTGCTCCTCCTCGACGAGCCGACCGTCGGGCTCGATCCGCAATCCGCACGCGACCTGCGCGACCGGGTGCGAGAGATGCGCACCCAGGGCCGCACCGTCCTCTTCACCACCCACTACATGGAGGAGGCCGATCAGCTCTGCGACCGGATCGCGATCATCGACCATGGACGCATCGTGGCGCTTGATACGCCGGCCGCCCTGAAGCGGACGATTGCCGCAACCGAGGTCGTGCGGCTCGAGGTCCAGGGTCCCGCCGGCGGCGATCCGGCCCTGCTGGCCCGCCTCGAGCAGGCCGGGTCGGTCGCTCGCCAGGAGCGGCAGAACGGCGTCCTGTCACTGACCATCCACTGCCGCAGCGCCCGTGACTTCGTGCCCGCCGCGTTCGACGCGGCGCGTGCCGAGGGGGCCACCATCGACCACGTCGAGGTCGTGGCCGTGACGCTCGAGGACGTCTTCCTGGCGCTCACCGGCCGGGGGCTGCGCGAATGAACTCGAGCCTCATCGCCGACTGGCACGCCTTCGCGGCGGCGGGAATCAAGGAATTTCGCATCCTGCGGCGCTACCCGACCCTGTTCCTGGGCTTCCTCTTCTGGCCGATCGTCCTTCCCTTCTCGTACGTATTGCAGGCGCGTGCCTACGCCGGCAACAGCGCGGCGGCCGAGGCGGCCTTTGCGTCGCGGGCCGGCACCGGCGACGTCGTCGGGTTCCTCTTCCTGGGGTTCACCGCCTACATGTGGATCAGCATGATCCTGTGGGGCCCCGGCACCGCCCTGCGCACCGAGCAGGTGCGGGGCTCGCTCGAGGCGCTCTTCCTGACTCCTGCCTCCCGATTGGTGATCCTCTTCGGGCCGGCCTTCAGCCAGATCGTGTGGGCGCTCTACATGTTCGGCCTGGTCGGGGTCGCCATGATCTTCGTCTTCGGCGTCCACATCGGCCTGGCGGAGGCGCTCCGCGCGCTGGCGGTCATCGGCGTCTCGGTGCCGGCGCTGTACGGGATGGGCGCGCTCTTCGCTTCGGTCGTGCTGCGCTTCGGTGAGATGGGCGCCCTGGTCCAGGTGGTCAGGGGCATCTTCACTGCGTTCTGCGGCATGACCTTCCCGATCGTCGTCCTCCCGGAGTGGGGGCGGGCCGTCGCGCTGACCCTGCCGCCGACCTACCTGATCGGCGGGCTGCGCAGTGCCCTGCTGACCGAGGCCGACCTCGTCTCCCTGATCCCGGACATGGCGATCCTCTTGGCGAGCGGGATCTTCCTGTGCGCCCTGGGAGTGGTCGTCTTCCGCAGCACCGAGCGCTACGCCCGGCGCGGCGGGAGCCTGGCGCAGTACTGATGGGCGACGCGACCCTCGAGCTACGCGCCTCGCTGGCGATCGCGCGCAAGGAGCTGCTCACCAACCTGCGCTACCCGCTCCAGCTCGTGAACGAGGTCGCCCAGCCGCTCTACCAGTTCCTCCTCCCGGCATTGCTGCTGGGAGCCAGCTTCGCGGTGGGCGGCCGCTCAATCGGCCTGAAGTCGATGACCGGCACCGAGAACCTGGCGGGCTACCTCTTCCTGGGGATCGTGGTGGGTGGAATGGTCGCCACCGCCTTCTGGGACATGGCCTTCAGCTTCAAGCGCGAGATGGACTCCGGGACGCTCGAGCAGACCTGGCTCTCCCCCACTCGCCCCGAGACCTTCGTGCTCGGGCGCGCCGTCAGCGGCGGCCTCACCTCCGTCGTCGCCAGCGCAATCCTGATCGGCGTCGGGATGGCCTTCTTCGACGCCACCGTCGGCCGGGGCCTGTGGCTCGCCCTGCCGGCGCTCCTCCTGGCAATGGCGAGCATGGTCGGCATCGGTTACCTGGTCGGCTCGGCGTGCCTCGTGCTCAGAGAGCCGAACTTCTTCGTGGACGCCACGAACTTCGTCTTCGCCATGATCAGCGGGGTGGCCTTCCCGGTCGCGGTCCTGCCATGGTTCATCAAGCCGGTCGCGTACGTCCTGCCGACGACCTACGCCGTGGACCTGCTGCGCGTCTACGCCCTCGGGACCCGACCGCTGCTCGATCCCGCCCTCGAGTGGGTCGCGCTGGCGGTCCTCTCGGCGGTCATGATCGTGGTGGGTCGCTTCGTCTTCCGCCGCACCGAGCACCGCATGCGGGTGCGGGGAACGCTCGGCCAGCACTGAGCCGATCCCTACAAT
>DATJIJ010000001.1:0-5032 GCA_035493355.1 Candidatus Methylomirabilota bacterium | reverse complement strand
CCCATGACGATCCGCACGAACGAGGAACTCGATCCGAATGAAGGGCCAGGCTTCGGGTGCTTCGTCTGGCAGGCGATCCTCTTCGCCGGCCTCCTCTTCCTCATCCCGGTCGGCCTCTTCACCTTCGAGTGGCCGGTCTGGCTGCTGGTCGTGCTCCTCTTCATCGACATGGTCCTGCTCTTCTTCATCAGCATGACGAGCGTCTTCCTGCTTCGCGTCTTCTTTGCCGATCGTCGCCGCGGCCGGGGCCGCACGCTTGGCGCCGCCGGACCGACCCGGGTCATCAGCACCGATGAGCCAACCCCAACGGGGGCCGATGAGCCGACCAACGAGGGAGAGGCGGAGTAATGCCGCTGATGGTCACGTTCTTCAACGTCCGGAAGGGGCGTGACGCGCTCTTCAAGCGCGGGATGCGCCATTTCTTCCCCAAGACGATGAAGCGCTACGAGGCTGACTACGGGATCCGCTTCATCGGCTGGTTCAATGTCACCGAGGGGTCGGAGTGGAACAACGTCCTGATCCTCGACCTGCCGACCTATGCGGTCCTCGACCAGCTCTACGCCGATCCACAGGCGCGCGGCCTCGGCCATCGGGTCGCGGAGTCGGTCTTCGACAAGAAGCACATCATGTTCCTGCGCGAGCGGATGGGGCCCGACCTGGTCTTCAAGCCTTGAGCGCGCCGCGCATCTCCGCTCTCCGCGAGCTTGCCAGCGAGGCCGAGCTCGAACGCCGCGACTTCGTATACGAGGCGACCGAGCAGCTGCGCCGCTTCCTGGATGCCAACCGCGAGCGGCTCCTGGAGATCGGCCCCATCAAGCTCGTCGACGACGAGCAGGACTACCTCGTCTTCAACCCGATCGACGAGGTCTGGACCACCCGCCTCACCTACCAGGACCCCGCCGACAGCGAGTGGTACGACGAGGAGCAGAGCGTCGACGCGGTGAGCGAGGTGGTGGAGCTGTACAACCTCGCCGACATCCTCTCGTGGTTCATCGAGGCGGCGCATGACCCCACCGGCCATCTCGTGGCGGCCGACAAGCTCGCCGAGCAGGAGGAGGTCGCCGAGGAGCCGCACGACGAGGACTGGCAGGCTGGCCTGCCGACGACCCAGCAGGAGACGATCGCCGCGCAGCGCCTCTGGCAGCTGGCGGACGCGTACCGGACCCAGATCAGCGACCAGCAGAAGCAGGTCCTGCGCGAGTTCGCCGCCAACGCCGAGGAGGTCCTGAAGCGGACCGGCGACCTCGTGCTGCTCGAGGAGGAGAGCGACACGCTCGTCCTGCGCTCCGATGGCCGGTTCGAGACGAGCCTCGACCTCTCCGACATGCCGAACGGGACGGCACTCAGCAACGACCCGCATCGGGTCGGCCTGACCGTCACCGACGCCCGCACGGTGGCCGACGTGTACGACCCGACCGACGTGCTGCAGTGGGTCACCGATGCCCTCACCGAACGCTATCCCGCCGTCGACTTCACCGCGGTCTACGAGTAGGCCGATGGAACCCGTCCCCGTCGGCATCCGCCCGCACCTCCTGCCAGAGGGCGACGCGCTGACCAACGCCGGGGTCGAGGAGCTGTTCGAGGCCGCCGGCGCCCTGCGTCGCGGGCACTTCCTGCTGAAGAGCGGCCGCCACTCGGATCGCTACCTCGAGAAGTTCGCGGTGCTCCAGTACCCCGCCCTTGCAGTGGAGATCGGACGGCGCCTGGCCGCCTCGCTGATCGACCGCGACCCGACCCTGGTCGTCGGCCCAACCACGGGCGGCGCCCTCCTCGCCGCCGAGACCGCTCGTCAGCTCGAGGCTGCCCTGGGCCGAACGGTGCGCGGCGTCTTCGCGGAGCCGATGGAGCGCGGCACGCGCGCCCTCCGTCGCGGCTGGCCGGTGGCCGTCACCGACCGCGTCGTCCTCGTCGACGACATCCTGACCACCGGCGCGTCCCTGGCCGAGACCGTCTCAGCGGTGCGCAGCGCCGGCGCGTCGCCACTGCTGGCGAGCGTCATCGTCGACCGCTCGACCGGCCCGGTCGAGGTGGGCTGCCCGATCCTCTCCCTCGGGCGGATCGAGATTGCCTCGTGGACGGCCGACGAGTGCCCTCCCTGCGGACGTGGTGAACCGATCGTGAAGCCCGGGAGCAGCGCCGCTAGCTGACGCCGGGCTCCTGCCAGTTGACCTGGGTCAGGCGGGCAGGCGGATATTCACCGTCGGGCGGCACGATCCCCTCCTCGGCCTCGACGGGAATCCCGATCGGCGCGACGAAGTAGCGGCCGGCGAGGCGCCTCGCCTCCGGGTCCAGGGCGAACCCCGCCTTCGCGCGGTGGAAGGTCACCGTCAGGTCGGCCGCCACCACCGGGTCGGAGCGAGTGCCGTCCGTCAGGTCGATGCGGGTAGGTGTGTCGATGGCGAGGACGCGGCACGGGCGCCCCGCGGCCCGGGCGTGGGTGACGATCGCGTTGAGCAGGTCGACCGCACTGGAGATCGGCTCACGCAGCGGCCCCGCCGCCCCGCTGCCGAGCAGCGCATCGATCAGGAGGCTCGCCGGCGAGAGACGGGCGCGGAGCTGGAGCAGCAGCTGCGGCGTCGGAGCAACGAAGAGCGAGAGCGCCCCACCGGAGGCCATCGCCTGCAGCACCGCCCAGTTATGGGCCGCGGCCACGCCGCTGATCCGCGCCGGATCGCCCACCAGCACGACCGTGACCGCCCGGCCGGCCGAGGCGAGGCGACGGGCCGTCACGAAGCCATCGCCGCCGTTGTTGCCGGGCCCGCACAGGATGACGGTGAGGAGCGCCGGGGCAAGCGGACCGCCGGGCCCGACCACCGGCTCGGTCATGGAGGCCAGCTCGGCCAGCGCCAGCTCCGTGACCGCCGTGCCGGCGCTCTCCATCAGGGCATCGGGGGCAAGGCCAAGCCCCTGCGCCGCCTCGTCGATGCGGGCCATCTCATCGCCGCCGATGAGGACCGTCACCTCACGCACCGGCCGTGCGGCCGGATCGGTCATGGCAGGGTCTTCAGGTACTCGACGACCGTGGCGATCTCCTCGGCGCTGAGGTTGAACGGT
Organism: Candidatus Methylomirabilota bacterium; assembly: GCA_035493355.1. GTDB lineage: Bacteria > Chloroflexota > Limnocylindria > QHBO01 > QHBO01 > CF-167. The sequence goes on along the minus strand of DATJIJ010000001.1, from coordinate 1,978 downwards.
GGACCGCCGAAGACCGGCATCCCGCCCCGGACGATGTCGGCCACGGCCGGATCGGTGCCGGCGATCCAGAGGTTGGCCCAGTCATCGGGATGATCGGTGCCGAGCTGCTGGAGGTTCTCGCTGGACGGGCCGTTCTTGACGCCGTGGAGGTTCGGGAACGGCCCCTGCCCCGCCAGATCCGGGCCGTGGCACGACTGGCAGTTGGCCGCCTTGATGATCGAGACCGCGTTCAGGCCGCCGCTCGACGGCTCCGCCGAAGGGCCAATGATCGGCGGATTCGAGCCGCTCAGGTTCGTGGCGAAGAAGGCTGCCCCCGCCAGGAGCATCCCACCGGTCAGGGCCAGTGCCCAGCGGGGAATGCCTCGCGTGCGCGACTCGATCGGGGTGTGGACGGTCATCGGCTCACTGGGCCGCCGGCGCCGCGACTGCGTCGCCCATCACCGCGTAGTCCGCGGGGCGAGCGCTGGTGTACATCAGGAAGACATTGAGCGCCATCACCGCAGCCGCCAGCGCGCTCAGGCCGATCCCCGCTCCGAGCACGAGACGGAACCAGAAGACGAGCCCGTCGATCTCCTCGGGCGGCGCTCCCTGCGCCAGGAGGGAGCCATGGGCCACCCCACCCGCGATCAGCGCCAGCCCGGCGACCCCGGCCCCGGCGAATGCCGCCCACAGGGTCGCCTCGGCGAGCAGCGTCCCGCCCCAGTCACGGCGGAGGAGGCGCGGGAAGGCGTGGTCGGCCAATGCCAGGAACGCGACCGTCGCGGTACCCAGCAGGGCGAAGAGCTGGACCCCGACGCCCCACTCCGTCTTCCCGACCAGCTGATGAACCGACCCGAGCGAGCCGATCGCCTCGAGGAGCGAGGTCGCGACCAGGAAGGTGAGGGCGACCAGTGCAAACGGGACCGTGCCGGGCGAGAGGGCGAGGGTCCAGCGCCCGCTCAGGCTGAGGAGCAGGTTCGCGGCCACCAGGAAGGCGGGGAGGACCAGCAGGAACGTCGCCACGTTGCCGATCTGGGTGATCGCGAAGGGCACCGAGACATCCACCAGCGTGCTGAGCGGGGCGAGGGTCGCGAAACCGAGCCAGAGGAGCCACCCGAGCATCGCCAGCCCCCACGAGTAGACGGGGTTGTTGGCGGCTCGCGGGATGACGTAATAGAGGGTGCCGATCGCCATGCCGCTCAGGCAGATCGTCTGCAGGGCGCGCCCGTAGAAGGCGTTCACGAGCGCCGCCGCCACGTCCGACAGCTTGACGAACGGCTCGAAGCTGGCGAGCGTCGCCAGGCCGTACAGCCCCATCAGCGCCACGAGCGCGACCCCGAAATACCAGATGCTCACGTACGGAATCCGGGTGGTCGAGGCGAGGATGGTCCGCCAGAAGGCGGTGTTCGCCAGCAGGAGCGCCAGCAACAGCACGCCGTCGACCGGCAGGGGGTACTCGGTAAGCGTCCCCGAGCCGGTGAGCTGCGGCACGTAGATGGCGACGAGGCCGGCCAGCAGGCCGATGTTCCAGAGCGCTGCGGCCGCAGATGCCATCGTCTCGCCCACCAGTCGCCGCCCGACGAGGCGCGGCGTGATGAAGAAGACCGCCCCAAGGCCGGCACTGCCGAGCCAGCCGTAGACGAGCGAGTTCCAGAAGCCCGCTGCAGTGGTCGCCGGACTCAGCTCGAAGGTGAGCACGCCGCTGAAGGTGGGCGCGCTGAGGCGAATCGTCAGCACGTCGGGGAACAGCTGGAGCGCAACCCAGAGGAGGCCGATCCCAGTGGCGACCAGGAACCAGACGATGGCACCGACCAGGAATGCGGTCGCGGCGTTGTCCGGCTCGTTGGGAAGGATCGGCCGACGGACCTTCGGTGGCTGGTCGTAGGGTCGCAGCTTCTTCGGGTTCACGGCCATCGGCGTGCGCAGCCTCGCATCGATCGGGACGGGTCGCGACCGCGCGAACCCGGCGGCATTGTAGCCGACGCTACTCCTTGGGCAC